>DATKPX010000018.1:0-4782 GCA_035523855.1 Allostellaceae bacterium | reverse complement strand
AGCTTCACCGGCATCAGGCCGGGGAGCGCCAGCGCGCGCAGGAACTCATGGGCCTCGTCGCTGAGGCAGAGCACCCAGAGCCGGAACGGCTCGCAATGCCGCCGCATCGACTCATAGAGCGCGAGGCCGCGCGGCAGATAGCGATGGTCGAAGTAGGTGCAATAGTGCTGGACCGTCATGCCGCCTGCCCCGCGCCGCGGTCCTGGCGCCGCAGCAGATTGCCGATCTGATTGAGCTCGCGCCGGCCGAAGCCACCCACCGCGGTGAGCGCCGCGAAATAGCTGATGCCGCCGGCGGCGAGCACCGCCGTCAGCACGAAGGGATTGACCGGCACCACCGTGCCGGGCGGATAGCCCAGGAGCCAGAGCACGACGCCCATCGCGGCCGCCGCCAGGCAATAGCGGGCGATTGCGCCCCACTCGAAGCCGATGTGCCACACCGGCCGCAGCGCCAGCACCGTGTAGACGCCGGCGGCGACATAGCCCACCAGCGCGCTGGCGGCGGGCACCGAGATGTCGCGGATGATCGCGAGCAGCACCATGTTGAGGGCGATGTTGAGCCCGGCGCCCAGCAGGCTCGCGCCCAGGATGGTGCGGGTGCGCCCCATCACGAAGGCGACCAGCGAGGCGAGCCGCATGATGCCGAGGAAGATCGAGGCCACCGCCATCAGCGGCGAGACCCAGCGGCTGGCGACGCCGATTTCGGTGGTGGTGAGGAGGCCCAGAATGGTCGGCCCCATCATCAGCGCGCCGACCGCGAAAGGCACCGACAGCATCAGGAAGAGCCGCATGAAGGCGGCGAGCAGCCGCTCCGCCTCGGCGCGCTCGCCGAGATCGATGAGCCGCGACAGCGCCGGCACCAGGATGATGTCGATGAGGCTCGGCAGCATCATCACCACGGTGGCGAGCGCATAGGCCGGCTGATAGCGGCCGACATCCGCGACCGAGAGGTAGAGCAGGATCACGTAGCGGTCGCCGAAACGCAGCGCGTAGTCGATGATGAGCTCCACCGAGAGCGGCCAGGCGATGTGGATGTCCTCGAGCAGGGTGCGGAACGGGAAGCGCAGCCGCGGCAGGCCCAGCTCGCGCAGCAGCACCACCAGCAGCGGCAGGCTGATCGCCAGATAGGTGATCGCCTGCAGCAGCAGCAGCGTGTCGAGGGAAAGCGTGTTCGACAGCAGCGCCACCGCCACCAGGATCGCGACGAAGACGTAGGTGGCGCTCGCGGTGCTGACGCTGAGCGGCAGGAAGCGCTCGGTGTAGCGGAAGTAGTCCTGCGCCTGGCGGCAGAACAGGTTGGAGAACAGCACCGCGGCGAGGTAGGCCGGGGTGAAATGCGTCATGTCGCCGAAGATCCAGCTCTCGAGCCGGCGGCCGGCAAGCACGATCACCGCCGAGGCGAGCACCACCATCAGCAGCTGGAAGGTGAACTGCGGCTCGAAGAGCGCGCGGCGCTCCGCCAGGGTCTTGGCGGAGACGAGATTGCGCTGATAGCGGTAGGGAATGCCGTAGCCGATGAAGGCGATCCAGAGGCCGAGCAGCGAGATCAGCAGCGTATAGGCGCCGTAGGTCGCCTCGCCGGCGAGCCGGATCATGATCGGCAGCACCACGATGCCCTGCAGCCCGCTCATGGCGCTGCCGGCGAGCGTGATGACGAAGTTGCGGCCGATCCGGCCGCCGCCGCTCACCCCTGCCTCCCCGGCGGCATCCGCCCGGCCGGCCCGCGTCCCCGATGTCGCCCTCTAGCCGTCACCCGAAGAGCCCGATCCTGTCGTTCCGACGACCCCGCCAGCGCCGGGACAGTCCCGGCCACCCTGCCCTGATCTAACGAACTTTTCATTAAAGCCCGCGGCCGAGCCGGTCCCTTAGCGGGGGCGGCCCATTTCCGCAAGTAACAGTTCCGGACCCCTCGGCGGCGGCCCGATTTCGGCCTCTCGGAGCGCGATTTTGTCGCGGGTTGCCCAGCGTTTGAGCGCCGCTCCCGGGCCTCACGCAGGCGTGCGCCGAAACCGCGTTCTTGTCACAGTGAATACCTCGGCGCGCAGGTATGTCTCAGTAATGCGGAGCCTATAAAACGCATCGGCGAGAAATCGCCGATGCAACCATTCGGCGGGAATCGGCGTTCGATTCCCAACCGCATCGACGAAAAGAAAATCTCGTCTTCCTCCTGCCTGGCTGGTCTGCGCCAAATGATAAGTACACTTACTGTTTCCGTGGTGATCGCGACGAAGAACCGCCGGGACGATCTCAGGCGCGCGATCGCCTCCTGCCTCAGGCAGAGTGCCTCGCCGGAGATCGTGGTGATCGACGACGGCTCGACCGACGACACCTCGGAGATGGTGGCGCGGGAGTTCCCGACCGTCCGCCTCTACCGTGATCGGTTGTCGCGCAGCGTGGTCGTGCAGCGCAATCGCGGCGCCCGTCTCGCTTCCGGCGAGATCGTGGTCTCGATCGACGACGACGCGGAATTTCCCTCACCGCACACCATCGCGCAGACGCTGCAGGAGTTCGGCGATCCCTCGGTGGGCGCCATCGCCATCCCCTTCATCAACGTGACGCAGGGGCCGGAGGTCTTGCAGCGGGCGCCGCGGCGGGACGGCAAGTTCCTGACCGCGAATTTCTGGGGCACCGCCTATGCGGTCAGGCGCCAGGTGTTTCTCGAGCTCGGCGGCTATCGCGAGGTGCTGGGCCAGGAGATGGAGGAGGAGGACTTCTGCATCCGCATGCTGGACGCGGGCTATTTCACCGTGCTCGGCAACGCCGACCCCATCCACCACTTCTTCTCGCCGTCGCGCGACAACCGCTGGCGCAACATCCGCGGCGCGCGCAACCGCGTGCTGTTCTGCTGGTACAACGTGCCGATGCCGGACCTGCTGCTGCACCTGCCGGGCATCTGCGCCAACCGCATCGCCTACGGCATCCGGTCGGGCTATGTGCTGGAGGCGCTGCGCGGCATCGGCGAGGGCTTGCTCGACTGGCTGCGCCATCCCGGCGAGCGCATGCCCGTCAGCAGCGCCGCCTGCCGCGAGTTCCGCAGCCTGCGGCGGCTGGCCGGCCAGCCGCTGGAGACCGGCCGGCGCCGTCTCGCGCTCGGCGCCCCGAGCCGCCATCCCGCCCCGCGCGGCAGCGCCGTCCCCACTTAAGCCCGTATTAAAAGATCGCCGCTAGGCATGTTCCGATTCAATCGGGTCGGCACATGACTTAGTGTTGTCGGCCGGCCGCGCTCGCCGCGGCGCGTCGAGAGCGGATGCATCGATCATGCCCCCCAAGGTCGGCGTCTTTCATCCGGGAACGCAGCATTCCTGGCAGACCGCGCTGGCCTTCCAGGAGGAGGGATCGCTGCGCTGGCTCGCCACCTCGGTCTTCTATGACCCGCGCCGCTGGCCCTACCGCGTCGAGCGCCTGCTGCCGGCGGGCCTCGCCGCCCGCGTCCATCGCGAATTCTCGCGCCGCTACACGCCGGCGCTCGACCCCGACCTGATCCGCCAGTTCGGCTTCTGGGAGTGGCTGGAGGCCGGCGCCCGCCGACTGGGCCATGACCGGCTCTGGACCACCATCAACCGCATCGGCAACCGCCGCTTCGGCCAGCAGGTGACCGAGCTCACAGAGCGCGAGCAGGTCGACGTGCTATGGGGCTACAACACTTCCTCGGTCGAGGTGTTCCGCTGGGCGAAGCGCCACGGCATCCCCTGCGTCCTCGACCAGACCATCGGCCATTGCGCCTCGCTCAACCGCGCGCTGGCCGAGGAGCAGGCGCGCCATCCGGATTTCTTCACAGCGGGCTTCGTGCCCTTCTCGGCGGCGGAGATCGCCCAGCAGGACGAGGAGGTGGCGCTCGCCGACGCGGTGGTGGTGGGGTCGGAGTTCTGCGCCGGAACCCTGGTGGAGAACGGCTGCCCGCGGGAGAAGATCCGCATCATCCCCTATGGCTTCGACGAGAGGCTGTTCCCGGCCGAGCGGCCGAGCCGCCCGCCGCTCGAGGGCCGGCCGGTCCGCTTCCTCTTCGTCGGGCTGGTGCACCCGCGCAAGGGCATCGCCGCCCTCCTGGAAGCCTTCCAGCGCATCCCGCCGGAGCGGGCGAGCCTCACCCTGGTGGGCAATCTGGAGATCCCCGAGTCGACCTTCCGGCGCTATGCCGGGCGGGTCCGGCATGTCGGCTCGGTGCCCCGCCGGGAGGTCGTTAACTACTTCCAGGAGGCCGATTGTTTCGTCTTCCCCAGCCTTTTCGAGGGGGGTGGAATCGTGCTATATGAGGCCGCCGCGGCGGGTCTGGGCATCATCCAATCGATGCAATGCGGCGACGGCGTCCGCGATGGCCGTAATGGCATGATCCTCAAGGAAGTAACCATTCCGATGCTGGTGGACGCCCTCAGTTCCGTCATCGACGACCGTGCGCGGCTGATGGCGTGGCAGGAGGCCTCCTGGCAGATGCGCGGCGAGCGCAGCTGGCAGCGCTACCGCGAGGCGGCAAGGAGCCTGGCCCGGCAATGGTAGAGGCGCTCCTCGCGATCCAGACCGTCATCTGGCTGATGGTCTCGCTGATGTTCCTGCGCAGCCCGCGCGGGTCGATGTTCCACCCCTTCGCCTTTTATCTCGCCTTCCACGGCATCGTCTTCGTGCTCCGGCCGATCATGGAGCGCACGTTCAATTTCGACCTCGTCTTCTACGCGATGCGCTTCTACCCGGACGACGAGCTGCTGGCGCGCGCGATCGTGGTCTCGATGGTCGCCTTCCTGGTGTTCACCTACGCCTGTCTCGGCATCGACAAGACGGCGCCGCGCTT
>DATKPX010000017.1:0-4025 GCA_035523855.1 Allostellaceae bacterium | reverse complement strand
GTGAGCGTGCTGCAGCCGATGCAGGGCGGCTGCGGCGGGCGCCCGAGCAAGGACGGCATCGATGGGGTCAATTTCTCCGCCGGCTCGCTGCGCAACGTGCCGACCGAGGCGATCGAGCTCGAGGCACCCGTCTTCATCGAGCGCTACATGCTGGCCGATCGGGCCGCGCCCGGCGAATATCGCGGCGGCGCCGGTGTGGTCTTCGAGTTCCGTTGCCTCGCCGCCGACGCCATCGTCACCGCGCGCGGCATGGATCGCTTCCGCTTGCGTCCCTATGGCCGCAAGGGCGGCGGCGCCGGCACCCTGGGCAACACCGTGATCAACCCCGGCAGCGAGACCGAGCGGCAGATCGGCAAGATCGACATCCTGAAGCTGCAGCCGGACGATACCGTTCGCATCGTCGCGCCGGGCGGCGGCGGTTATGGCGATCCGCTTCGCCGCGATCCGACCAAGGTGCTCGCCGATGTCGAGAACGGTTTCGTCACCGCCGAGGAAGCGGACTCCGTCTATGGCGTGGTCATGCGCGCGGGCGCGGTCGACGAGAAAGCGACCGCGGCGCTCCGCGCGTCACGGAGCGGGCGCCAGATCGTCGAATTCGTCTTCGGCGATGAGCGCCTCGCTTACGAGGCGGTGTTCTCCCCGCAATTGCAGGACCGCGTCGCGGCTCTGCTGTCCGAGCGGCCGGCTGCCGTCCGCCAATATGCGAGGGGGCGGATCTACGAGGCGATCGAGCGCGATCCCGCCTTGCGGCAGATGCCGCCGGCAAAGTTCGATGCGGAAATCCGCGCCATGCTGGACCGCCTCCTCGCGACGACGCGCGCGGAAGCACATGCCTGGATGTGAGCTTTCAATAGGCTGTCCGCTCGATCCGGACCGAGGACGCTGAAGTTGTCGAGGCTTCACCGTTCCTTGGAGGACCGAATGGACATTCACAAGAATGCGCATCTGACGCCGCATGGTCGAGCCTGGATGGTGCGCCAGGTGGAGAGCGGGCAACCGCCGAAGGCCGTCGCCGAAGCCGGTCATGCGGCAGGGCAGGCCCGCGGCCTCGAGCAGCGCCCATACGGTTGCCCGGTTGGCGCCGGCGACGCCCTGGCGCAGGTTGTGGCGTCGGCTTCAATCATCTGAAATCGCTCACTAAACTGCAACCCAGCGGCGGCCTGTGTCAGTTATCTGCCAGGCGCGCTGGTCTAGGCGACGCCTGTCGGGAGAGCCGATGGCATCCGTGCCCTGGCGGCGGGTGGCAGGTCGCAGGGGAGGAACCGGCCGCGCCCCACCTCCGCCACCACCTTGCCGTCGCGGCAGACCTCCTCGCCGCGCGAGAGCACCAGCACCGGCCAGCCCCTGACCTTCTGCCCCTCATAGGGCGTGTAGTCGACGTCGTGGTGCAAAATGTCGTTGGTGATGGTGACCTCGCGCTTCGGATCCCAGAGCACGATGTCGGCGTCGCTGCCGATGGCGATGGTGCCTTTCTTCGGGTAGAGGCCGTAGAGCCGCGCCGGCTCGGTGGCAGTGAGCGACACGAAGCGGGTGAGATCGAGCCGGCCCTCGCTGACGCCGCCAGAGAACAGCAGCGGCAGCCGCGTCTCGATGCCGGGGACGCCGTTCGGGATGTTGCGGAAGGAGCTCTTGGCGCCCGAGATCATCTTGCCCTTGGGATCGTTGTAGCGGGTCGGCGAGTGATCGGAGGAGACCACCTGGAAGACGCCGGTGGCGAGGCCCTGCCACACGATCTCCTGATTCGCCTTGTCGCGGGGCGGCGGGCTGCAGACGCATTTGGCGCCCTCGAAGCCCGGCTTCGCCATGTCCTCCTCGGTGAGGAAGAGATATTGCGGACAGGTCTCGGCGTAGATGCGCAGCCCGCGCTGCTGCGCCCAGCGGATCTGCTCGATCGCCTCGCGGCCGGAGACGTGCACCAGCAGGATCGGCACGCCGACGATCTCGGCAAGGCTGATGGCGCGGTGAGTGGCCTCGCGCTCCACCGGCATCGGCCGCGAGGTGCCGTGATATTTGGGTGCGGTCTTGCCGGCGGCCTCGAGGCGATCGGTGAGCCAGGTGATGACGTCGCTGTTCTCCGCATGGACCATCACCATGGCGCCCTCGCGGCGCGCCAGCGCCAGCACGTCGAGGATCTGCCGGTCGTTGAGCTTCAGATCCTCGTAGGTCATGTAGATCTTGAAGGCGGTGCAGCCGTCGCGGATCAGCGCCGGCAGCTCCTGGCCCAGCACCTGCTCGGTCGGATCCGAGACGATGAGGTGGAAGGCATAGTCGATGATCGCCTTGCCCCTGGCGCGGCGGTGATAGTCCTCGACCGCGGCGCGCAAGGACTGGCCCTTGAGCTGGGCCGCGAAGGGGATGATCGTGGTGGTGCCGCCGCAGGCAGCGGAGATCGAGCCGCTGCGGAAATCGTCGGCGCAGACGGCACCGGTCGCCGAGGGCTGATCGATGTGGCAATGGGCGTCGACGCCGCCCGGCAGCACCAGCCGGTCGGTGGCGTCGATCTCCCGCGCACCTTTCGGCAGCGTCTCCGCGATGGCGGTGATGCGGCCGCCGAGGACACCGATATCGGCGCGGAACACGTCCGCCGCCGTCGCCACGGTGCCGTTGCGGATGACAAGATCGAACTCGGCCATGTTTCCCCCTCAGTTGGCGACGGGCGACGGGCCCGGAAAGAGATCAAGCCGGCGCTGCTCGAAATAGGGCCAGCGCCGCCGCTGCTCGGCAATGGCACCGGCGTCGATCTCGGCGATCAGCACGCCCGGCCCCTCGGCGCCGGCGCGCCGGGCGATGATCTCGCCCTCGGCGCTCACGACGCAGCTCTCGCCGAAATTCTGCACCACGCCGGCGCCCACATATTCCGGCCCGATCTTGTTGGCGGAGAGGACCGCGACGCCGTTCTCCCGCGCGTGGGTGCGAAGCTCGCCGAGGAAGAACTCGAGGCTGTCGCCGCCCTCGCCGGCAATCGGCACCGCCACCAGCTCGGCGCCCAGCGCCCGGAGCTCGCGCCAGCACTCTGGAAAGCGCCGATCGTAGCAGATGAGCGCGCCGAGGCGCAGGTCCTCCAGCTCGAAGACCCCGAGCCCCTCGCCGGGTGAGAACTGCCGGACCTCGTCGGGCGCCGGCAGATGCAGCTTACGAATGACCGGCAGCGCGCCGCGGCGGCCATGCGCCGGAACGAGGGCGCCGTCGCGGCCGATGAGGGCGATGCTGTTGTGGTAGCGCCCGTCGTCGCGCTCATAGAAAGGCAGCAGCAGGGCGATGCCGAGATCGCGGCAGAGGCGCGAGAACTCCGCGATCAGCGCGCCATCGCGCGGCTCGGCGAAACCGTGCCAGGCTTCCGGCGCCTCGCCGCAGAAGAACGGCAGCGTCGCCAGCTCCGGCAGCAAGGCCAGATCGGCGCGCCGCGCCGCCGCCTCGCGCAGACAGGCAGCGGCCACCGCGCGGTTGGCGGCGGGATCGGCGCCACAGCCCGGCAGCTGGATCGCGGCGACGCGCCATGGCCGGCTCATGACGAGCGGCTAGGCCCGCGAGCTCGGCCGGTAATAGGGCTGGTGCGCTTCCATGTCCATGTAGCCCTCGTAGAACGCCTTGACGTGCGGCAGCACGGCCTTGGAAAGCCGGCGCCGCTCCTCCTCCTCGGCGTTGAGCGGCTTCTTGAGGAGGTCGGAGAGCTGCTGCAGCGCATCGTCGCGATCGAGTTTGGTGAACCTGCCGTCCTGATAGACCACCTCGCCCGCCACCATCACCGATTTGACGCCCTCGACCTTGGCGCGCTGCACGACCGCGTCGAGCACCGGCATCTCGCGGTCGAGATAGGGGTAGCTGATCTGCTTCCAGTCGATCAGCACGAGGTCGGCGGCCTTCCCCACCTCGAGGGCGCCGATGCGGGTGCCGAAAGGGGTGGTGCGGGCGCCGCCTGTGGTCGCCATGCGGAAGACCTGGGCCATGGTGGGGACGCGGTCGTCCATGCCGGGCTCGCGGTGCGCCCGCAGCACCATGCGCATCTCCTGCAGCATGTCGCGGTC
>DATKPX010000016.1:0-11785 GCA_035523855.1 Allostellaceae bacterium | reverse complement strand
GCCAGCACCCGCTCGAGGCTCAACCCCGCATGCTCCCAGATCGTCCGGTTGCGGTAGCCGTTCTCGACGAGGTCTGTGAAGCCGTCCCAGAGCAGGGCGGGGCCGGGCAGGAAGAGATCGTCGACGAGGTCGAGCTGCGTCAGCAGCAGCCAGAGCGCGATCAGCACCAGCAGGCTCGCCACCGTGGCGCGGCGGTCGCCGAGGCGGCGCCAGAGCGCGGCGGGGCTCACTCGACGCCTCGCCAGTGGATGACGGCGCCATCGAGCAGGAGCACCAGCCGGTTCAGCAGCATGCCGAGCACGCCCAGCACGATGATGCCGACGATGATGACGTCGTTGCGCAGGAACCGGCTTGCCGAGAACACCATCCAGCCGAGACCGTCGGTGGCCGCCATCAGCTCCGCCGCCACCACCGTGGAGAAGGCGGCGGCGAGCGCGATGCGGGCGCCGGTGAAGATCAGCGGCAGCGCCGAGGGGAAGATCACGTGGCGGAAGATCTGCCACTCGGTGGCGCCGAGCGCGCGCGCCGCCTGGACGCGCTGCAGCTTGGTGGCGCGCACGCCCGCCATGGCGCTCGCCGCCACGATCGGGAAGGCGGTGAGGTAGAGGAGGGCGATCTTGGAGGTGTCGCCGGTGCCGAGCCAGAGGATCAGCAGGATGAGGTAGGAGAGCGGCGGCAGCGGCCGCATGAACTGGATGATGTAATCGCAGGCGGCGCGGATCGTCGGGCTCTGGCCCATGGCGAGGCCGAGCGGCACGCCGGTCGCGAGCGCCAGCACGAAGCCGGCGCCGCAGCGCCAGAGCGTCGCCGCGCTGTTCTCCCAGAGCGTCGTCTCGCGATAGCCGTTGCGGAGGATGTCGAGGAAGGTGGCGAAGACCTCGGCTGGGCCGGGCAGCAGCACCGCCGGAACCAGAGCGAAGGCGGTGACGAGATACCAGGCGAGGAGGACGCTCAGCACGGACAGCAGGCTGAGCCAGCGAACGTCGCCGAGGATCGCCTGCCAGCGCTTCGAGCCCCCCGCTTCGTCCAGCATCGCTCCGGTCCCCTGGGGTGAGGCGAATGATACGGACGGCGGGACCGTGACTGTCAAGCCGCGCCACGCGTCTCATCGCGCGATCAAGAAGGCGTCATCGCGCCCCGATACGCGCCGTGCCTATCGCGAGGGCATCATGCCGATATATGAGCCAGCGAACTCCTCAGCGCGCGTCCCGCGCCTCGCGCTCCCAGAGCCCCCAGGCACGCTCCATCGCCTTGTCGTTGGTGGCGGCGGCCTTGGCGGCCTCCTCGCTCTCGAGATAGGTGACGTCGCCGAGGCGAAGCGCTTCCATCTGCAGCCCCGCGTTGCGCGCGGCGTAGATCGACCGATAGACCACCTGCCGGATCGTCGCGCCCACCATGGTGGCGCCATGACCGCGCATCAGCACGACCGGCTTGTCGCCGAGGGAGAGCGCCAGCGCCCTGCCCAGCGCCGGCGTGCGCACGAGCATGTCGGTCATGCCGCCGGCGTCGCGGATCTCGAAGCGGGCGACGCCGGCGCCGAGGAAGCCGCTCATGTGGTAGATCGGCCGCAAGCCCGTCATGGTGACGCCGAAGGGAATGAGCTCCGGCGCGTGGCAATGCACCACCGCCACCACCTCCGGCCGCGCCTTGTAGATCTCGCCGTGGATGAACCGCTCGCTGTAGTAGCGCTGGCTGGTGTCGCCGACGGGATTGCTGTCGAGATCGAAGGTGACGAGATCCTCGGCGGTCACCAGCCCGGGCGCCAGGTGGCGCGCCATGATGTATTTCGTCGGGTCCTTGTCATGGCGGACGCTCAGATGGCCGAAGGCGTCGACCACCCGCTGCTGGAACAGGATGTGGTTGCCGGTGACGATCTCCTCGATGAGCTCCTTCGCGGCGGGCGGGGCATGAACGGTCACGGGCTGATGTCTCCCTGGTTCGCGGGCGGATAGGGGAGGTTCGGGCCGGCGGAGGCGGAAGGCAATGGGGTAATCGTGAAGACGGAAGCGCCCGGTCGGCCTCGCCCATTGGGCGCGCTGCGGCTAAAGTCGGCGCCGGGTCAGCAGCGAGAGGTCGATATGCGGCGTCTGGGTCATAGCGTGGCGGTTGCGGTCGCCGTCTGTGTCACGATGCTCTGGTGCGCCGCGGCGCCGGCGCAGTCGATCCTGGGCTATCACGGCTCGCCGACGCGGAGCGGCGTCTACATCGTCCCGCACCTCACCTATGACCGGGCGAAGGGGCTGCACCTCGATACCTCCTTCGACGGCCGCATCCAGGGCCGGGTCTATGCACAGCCGCTGTTCTGGCATTTTCCGGGCTCGAACCGGAAGCTGCTGATCGTCGCCACCGAGGACGACATCGTCTATGCGCTCGACGCCCATGACGGCAAGGTCGCCTGGCAGAAGTCCCTCGGCAAGCCGGTGCCGCGCTCGGCACTGCCCTGCGGCAACATCAGCACCCTCGGCATCACCGGCACGCCCACCATCGACGCCGTCGAGGAGGCGGTCTATCTCGACGCCATGGTGGACGGCGAGGGTGGGGCCGGGCCGCAGCACCTGCTGTTCGGTCTCTCGCTGCAGGACGGCGCGGTGCTGCCGGGCTTTCCCGTCAATGTCGCAGCGACGCTGGCGGCCCAGGGCAAGAGCTTCGATCCCAAGGTGCAGAACCAGCGCGGCGCCCTCGTCGTGGTGGACCAGAAGCTGTTCGTGCCCTATGGCGGCCACTACGGCGATTGCGGCCAGTATCGCGGCTGGGTGGTCGGCCTCGACCTCGCCGAGACCAAGTCGCTGAGCGCCTGGAGCACGCGCGGCATCGGCGGCGGCGTCTGGGCGCCGGGCGGCATCGCCTATGACGGCCGCTCGCTCTTCATCGCCACCGGCAATACCAAGGGTGCCCAGGACTGGGCCGACGGCGAGGCGGTGATCCGCCTCGGCACCGATCTCAAGCCGTCGACCGACAAGAAGGATTTTTTCGCCCCCACCGACTGGAAGGCGCTCGACGACCGCGACGCCGACCTCGGCGGGAGCAATCCGCTGCCGATCGACGTCACCGATCCCAGCGGCGTCACCCGCGTGGTGCTGGCCCTCGGCAAGGACGGCAAGGCCTATCTCCTCGACCGCGCCAATCTCGGTGGCCTCGGCGGCGCGCTGGCGACGGAGACCGTGGCGCGCAACCAGATCCGGACATCGCCCGCGGTCTATCCCGCCTATGACGGCAGCCTCGTCGCCTTCGAGGGCGCCGGCGCCGGCTGTCCCGCCGGCGGCAACAACGGCGGTATCACGGTGCTGAAGATCGAGATGCATCCGGCGCCCAAGATCGCGACCCAGTGGTGCGCGGCAGTCAACGGCCGCGGATCGCCGGCGGTCACCATCAGCGACGATGATTCGAACCCGATCGTCTGGACGGTGGGCGCCGAGGGCGACAACCGCCTGCACGGCTTCCGGGGCGACACCGGCGAGCCCGTCTTCACCGGCGGCGGCGCCCCGGAGCAGATGCAGGGCCTGCACGCGTTTGCCACCGTGATCGCCACCGACGGCAGGATCTTCGTCGCCGCCGACGGACGGCTCTATGCCTTCACGCCGTGAGCGGACGCTGCATCCGTCGCCAGCGTCCTTCGAGGCGCTTCGCTTGCCCAGGATGAGGCCGGTTTGGGTATGGCAGACAGAAAGGTCCTCATCCTGAGCAAGCGACCGTAGGGAGCGCGTCGAAGGACGCGCGGCGGCAGATCCAACCGGACCAAGAAAAAGCCCTCGCCGATTTCCCGGCGAGGGCCCAAGTCTCGGGAGGAAAGCCGTATCAGACGCTGTAGTACATCTGGAACTCGATCGGGTGCGGCGTGTGCTCGAAGGCGTAGATCTCTTCCCACTTGAGGTCGATGTAGGATTCGATCTGGTCCTTGCTGAAGACGTCGCCCTTGGTGAGGAAGGCGTGGTCGGCACGCAGGTTCTCCACCGCCTCGCGCAGCGAGCCGCAGACGGTGGGCACGTCCTTGAGCTCTTCCGGCGGCAGGTCGTAGAGGTTCTTGTCCATGGGATCGCCGGGGTGGATGCGGTTCTGGATGCCGTCGAGACCGGCCATCAGCATCGCCGCGTAGCCGAGATAAGGGTTCGCCGCCGGATCCGGGAAGCGCACCTCGACGCGCTTGCCCTTGGGGCTCGCGACGTAGGGGATGCGGCAGGAGGCCGAGCGGTTGCGCGATGAATAGGCCAGCAGCACCGGCGCCTCGAAGCCGGGAATGAGGCGCTTGTAGCTGTTGGTGGTCGGGTTGGTGAAGGCGTTGATCGCCTTCGCGTGCTTGATGATGCCGCCGATGTAGTAGAGCGCGGTGTCGGAGAGATCGGCGTAGCCGGAGCCGGCGAAGAGCGGCTTGTCGCCCTTCCAGATCGACTGGTGCACATGCATGCCGGAGCCGTTGTCGCCCTTGACCGGCTTCGGCATGAAGGTCGCGGTCTTGCCGTACTGGTGCGCGACGTTGTGCACGCAGTACTTATAGATCTGCATGTTGTCGGCGGTGCGCACCAGCGAGTTGTAGACGAAGCCCAGCTCGTGCTGCGCCGGCGCCACCTCGTGGTGATGCTTCTCGACGTCGAGGCCCATCTCCGCCATCACCGAGAGCATCTCGGCGCGCAGATCCGAGGCGCCGTCCACCGGCGGCACCGGGAAGTAGCCGCCCTTGATCGGCGGGCGGTGGCCGGTGTTGCCGTCGGGAAATTTCTTGTCGGTGACCCAGGGGCCTTCCTCGGAGTCCACCTCGTACATGGCGCCGTTCATGCCGGTCTTGTAGCGGACGTCGTCGAACACGAAGAACTCCGCCTCGGGACCGAAATAGCACTTGTCGCCGATGCCGGTGGAGGCGAGGTACTTCTCCGCCTTCTTCGCCACCGAGCGCGGATCGCGTGCATAGGGCTGGCCGGTGCCAGGCTCATAGATGTCGCAGAAGATGATGAGCGAGGTCTGCGCCGCGAAGGGATCGAGAACCGCGGTGGAGCAGTCCGGCATCAGCACCATGTCGGACTCGTTGATCGCCTTCCAGCCGGCGATCGAGGAGCCGTCGAACATCACGCCGCCGGCGAGGAAATCCTCGCTGATCGTCTTCACGTGATGCGCCAGGTGCTGCCACTTGCCGCGCGGATCGGTGAAGCGGAAATCGACGTACTTGACGTCGTGCTCCTTGATCATATCCAGCGCTTTTTTTATGTCGGACATCGTGTGTTTCCCGTTGTTGAGATGAGCTCTTCAAGTGGCGGCCGCGGATCGTCGCGGCGGCCGCCGTTCCCCGTGCGGAGTCTCAGATCGCGTCGGCGCCGCGCTCGCCGGTGCGGATGCGGATCGCCTCGTCGATGCTGGTGACGAAGATCTTGCCGTCGCCGATGCGGCCGGTATGCGCGGCGCGCTGGATCGCCTCCACCGCGCGCTCCACCAGCCCGTCCTCCATCACCACCTCGATCTTCACCTTGGGCAGGAAGTCGACGACGTATTCGGCGCCGCGATAGAGTTCGGTGTGCCCCTTCTGGCGGCCGAAACCCTTCGCCTCGGTCACCGTGATGCCCTGGATGCCGACCTCGTGCAAAGCCTCCTTCACCTCATCGAGCTTGAAGGGCTTGATGATGGCTTCAATCTTCTTCATCGCATCCCCTGCCACATGGATTGAGGCGCCTCGGCCCGAAGGCCGGGCGCGTGAACTGCGTCATCCCCCGTAAAGCACAAGCCGTGCCAGTGAGCCGGCGCAGGAGCCGCCATGCGTGCCGGCGGGCGCACCCACCGTATGCTCATAATATCACCATCATTGATCAAAATATGTGCAGATCGACCGAAGTCGAGCCGCCGTGGTTGCCGGCGGCTGGTGTCGGGGGCTAATTGATCGGGCGGGGCCTGCCGGCGAGGAGATCCAGATGGACGGAAGCGAGATCGAGCAGATCCGGGCGCTGCTGGGTTCCAAGCCGCGGCCGGTCGGCTGGGCCGAGCGCCGCACCCGGCTGGACGAGGTCGGCACCACCTGGCCGGTCGCCGACGACATCAGGCTCGAGAGCGTCGATCTCGGCCGCGTGCCGGCGGAATGGTCGAGCGCGCCCGGCAGCGATCCCTCCCGCGTCCTGCTGTTCTTTCATGGCGGCGGCTATTGCTCCGGCTCGATCGCCAGCCATCGCCGCATGGCGACCGAGGCCGGCCGCGCCGCGGGTGCACGCACCTTGGCGGTGGGCTACCGCCTCGCACCCGAGCACCCGTTTCCGGCCGCCTTCGACGACGCGTTCGCCGCCTGGAGGTTCCTGCGCCGGCAGGGTATCGCGGCGGAGCGCATCGCGGTCGGCGGCGACAGCGCCGGCGGCAATCTCAGCCTGGGCTTGATCGGCCGGCTCCGCGCCGAGGGCGAGAGGCTGCCCGCCGGCGCCTGGCTGGTCTCGCCCTGGACCGACCTCACGATGTCGGGCGCGACGCTCGCCAGCAAGGACGCGGTCGATCCGCTCATTCATCGGGCCTATCTCGAGGAACTCGCCGGCGCCTATGTGCCGGTGGGGATGGACCGCAAGGACCCGCGCCTCTCGCCCTTGTTCGGCGATCCCGCGGGCTTTCCGCCGCTGCTGATCCAGGTGGGGTCGGCGGAGACCCTCCTCGACGACGCGACGCGCTACGCTGCGCTGGCGGGCGCCGCGGGCGCCGAGGTCACGCTCGAGATCTTTCCCAAGATGATCCACGCCTGGCCAGTCTGGAACGCGCGGCTGGAGCCCGGCCGCCGCGCCATCGCCCAGGCGGGCGCCTTCCTGCGCGCCCGCTTCGGCGGCTGATCCCGGAGATTGGGAGCGGATTTCCAAGCCTCTCTCGGCCGTGCGACGACCCAGCTACTATTTATGGAACAAAAAGAGAACATAGTAAAGCCAACCGATGCCGACTAGCTTAGGGGTTGAGGCTGTCGCAACAGAAGCGGGATTGGCGCGATGTGGTTCCGGGTCGAGGACAAGCGGAGCTCCAAGGGCCAGAAGTTCATCGTCCGCTGCACCTCCGAGGTTGCCGGCAGCAGCATGATGGAGGAGCGGATCGTGAAGGGCGCGGGCGCCGCGCGGAAATCCGCCGAGGTGCTGGCCTCGAGCCTGAACGTGACCGCCACCGTCTATGGCGCCGATGCGGACGGCGAATTCGTCTATGGCGTCTACGAGGTCGCCGACAGCGCCGCGACCGCGAACAGTCCGGTAATCAAGCGCCTCTTCGCGGAATCGGCAGCGGCGTCGCTCTCGTTCAAGGACCGCTTGCTCGCCGACATTCCCGAGGACACGATCAAGGGCTTTGCCGCC
Organism: Allostellaceae bacterium; assembly: GCA_035523855.1. Classification (GTDB taxonomy): domain Bacteria; phylum Pseudomonadota; class Alphaproteobacteria; order ATCC43930; family CGMCC-115725; genus DASZHJ01. The sequence goes on along the minus strand of DATKPX010000016.1, from coordinate 4,499 downwards.
ATGGCCGCCTCGCTTGGCTACATCGTCGCCCAGCACAGGCGGATCAAGCGCTCGGCCTCGCCGCAGATCAGCTATGCGACCCTGTTCCGGATTTTCTGCGGCCCGGAGGATGCGAGCATGCTCTCCCTGCCCGCGGACGACGCCACCATCGCGATCCTCAGCCGAAAGCTGAGCGGCACGCCCGGCTGGATGCCGCTCGCCGAGCTTCCCGGCCTCGGCGTCGCCGAGCAGAATATCGTCGTTCCCGGCATGCGGCCGAACCGGGTGACGCTCAACGTCGACGGCGAGCTGCAGGTGATCCGGCCGCAGACGGTCTTTCGCGGCACGGTGCCGGACACCGGCTCGCACTTTCTGCTGATCGCCCAGGCCGCCAACCGCTACGGCTATGTCTGCGCGCTCGAGAGCATCGGCCTCGTCTACCGCGAGGCGGACGAGGCGGCAGTCATCTCGCTGGTGCGACGCCTGCTGCAGGAATCAAATCCGTTCAAGAACCGTATCGTGCTGATCAATCGGGATCTGCGCACGGTGCGCTCGCGGATCTCGGAGCGGACCTGGAACGACATCATCCCGCATCAACAGGCCCGGGCGGAGCTGGATTTCATCGCGGCATCGATCCGCGACCGGGAGGCGCTGCAGGCGGAGGGCCTCAGCATACGCCGCGGCCTGCTGCTGTCGGGACCGCCGGGCGATGGCAAATCGACGGCGATCGAATGCTTCGTCAACGACATCGCCGGCGAGGCCACCATCATCATCGTCGAGGCGGTCGAGCATATCCGCGCCGTCTATCATCTCGCGCAGATGCTGGCGCCGGCGGTGGTGATCCTGGAGGATCTCGATCTCATGACGAAGAGCCGGCAGAACCCTTATGCCTCGGTCGCCAAGGACGATGTGACTGGCGAGCTGCTGCAGGTGCTGTCGGGCGGCTCCGCTTATGCCGACATCATCACCATCGCCACCACCAACCATCCCGAGGCGATCGACGACGCGCTGGGCAAGCGCGCCGGCCGCTTCGACGTCCACGTCCGGATGGGCTATCCCGGCGATGCGGAGAAGCAGCGCATCCTCGATCTCTATCTCGGACGCTACGAGGTCAGCGACGACCTGACCCGCCGCCGGCTGCAGCACGCGCTCAGCCGCGATCTTGGCCGGCTGCACCTGGTACCGGCACATATCGAGGAATTCGTGAAGGCCGGGATCAAGCGCGCGCGCTTGGCGCGCCGAACGGCCGAGTTCTCGGATTTCGAGCCCGGGATCGAGGCGACGAAATCGATCGCCAGCGTCAAGCCGGCTACCGCGCCCGGCGGTTAGCGAGTCAGTACGCCGCCGCGGAGCGGCCCGGCATCTGGCGCTTGGAGAGGCAGCCGCGGATGCGCTCCACCGCCTCCTGGAGCTGCGCCATGCTGGCGGCGTAGGAGAAGCGGAGATAGCCCTCGCCGAAGCGGCCGAAGCTGGTGCCGGAGAGGAGGGCGACGCCCGCCTCCTGCAGCAGCACGTCCTGCAGGCTGCGCGCGTCGAGGCCGGTGCCGCCGATGTTGGGAAAGGCGTAGAAGGCGCCGCCGGGATTGACGCAGCGGAAGCCGGGGATCTCGTTCAGCGCCTCGATGATGAACTGCCGACGCTCGGCGAAGGCCTTCACCATCTGGTGCGCCGGCTCCTGCGGGCCCTCGAGCGCCGCGATGCCGGCGAACTGCGCCGCCGCGTTGACGCAGGAGTGGCAGTTGATGGCGAGCCGCTCGGCATGCGGGAAGATCGCCTTCGGCCAGACGCCGAAGCCCATGCGCCAGCCGGTCATCGCGTAGGTCTTGCTCCAGCCGTCGAGCAGGATGAGGCGGTCGCGCAGCTCCGGATAGGTCAGCAGGCTCACATGCTCGTTGCCGTCATAGAGCATCTCGCCATAGATCTCGTCGCTCATCACGGCGACCTGCGGGTGGCGCTCGAGGCCCTTCACCAGCTTGTCGAATTCGGCGCGCGGCACCACGCCGCCGGTGGGATTGGCGGGGCTGTTGACGATGAGGAGGCGCGTCTTGGGCGTGATCTTCGCCAGCACCTCCTCGGCGCTGAAGGAGAAGCCCTTGCCCTCATGGAGCTCGATCGGCACCGGCGTCGCGCCCGAGAAGCGGATCACGCTCTCGTAGATCGGGAAGCCGGGGTTGGGATAGAGGATCTCCGCACCCGCCTCGCCGAACATCATGATGGCGAAGAACATGGTGACCTTGCCGCCGGGCACCACCAGGATCTGCGCCGGCGACACCTCGACGCCGTGGCGGCGCTTCAAGGCGGCGGCCACCGCCTCGCGCAGCGGCAGGATGCCGTTCGCCGGCGTATAGCCGTGATGGCCGTCGGCGAGCGCCTTGCGCCCGGCCTCGACGATGTGCGGCGGGGTCGGAAAATCCGGCTGGCCGATGCCGAGATTGATGATGGAGCGGCCTTCGGCCTCGAGCGCCTTGGCGCGCGCCAGCACCTCGAAGGCGGTCTCAGTCCCAAGCTGGGACATGCGGTTGGCGAGGGTCAGCATCGGACGGTCCCTTGAAAGCAGGGTCTTTTATCGCCGATGAACGGGCTTGGCGCCAGCTTTACCGAGCGGGCGCCAGGAAGGCAGGCGAGGCTGTCAGTCGCCGAGCGCGGGCGGCTGCGGCTCCTGCCGGTTGTCGCCGGAGAAGGCGGGCTCCTCGCTCCAGATCATCAGGTCCGCGGCGCGCCAGAAACCCACCAGCGCCGCCGCCACCAGCCCGAGGCCCGCAAGCATGCCGACCGTGGTCTGATACGCGAAGAGCCGTGTGGCGGCCGCCAGGCAGACTGCAGAAAAGGCGATCCAGCGATTGCCGCTGGTGCGGTTCGGACGGCTCATGGCGGAACTCCAGTAACGGGACAGCGGCAATTTAGCGGGGAGGGATTGCGCGATACTTAACGCGGCGCGCAGGAAAGCGGCTGATTTTGGCGGATTTGAGGCGGCGATTTGCGCGCCGGTCATGGCGCCCATGAAAGCGCCGGCAGCCGGGCGGATCTAGAAGGGGATTCCCATGGTGACGCGGCCGCGCCCGCCATGGTCGCTGCCGCTGCCGCGCACCGACTCGGTGGTGTCGCAGGCCTGCAGCAGGAGCGCCGCGAGGAGCGAGGCAGGGAGGAGAAGCCGCCGCATGAGGCCTCCAAGGGGGGTAGCCGCCTGTAGCGGCGACGCCCCCACTCTAGCGCCGGCCGGGGCCGGGATCGAGCCCGCGCGGCCGGCGAGATTCCTACTCCGAATACGCCCGATCCCACACCAACGGATTAACCAAAATACCGGGAATTGTAAGAGTACGTAAGTAATCCCCGTGGATAAGTACCCCGGCGCGCAGGGTCGGTGATCTCCGCCGACACTCCCCGGATGACGGGGACGCGCACTGGGGGAGTCACATGAATTTCGAGACCGTCGGGGAAGCGACGAATTACGCCGAGCATGCGCTGGCGTCGCTGCGCGGCCTGTCCACCGCGCCCACGCCGCAGCACTTCGCCATCTGGTACGAGTACCACCGCGGCCACAACCGCGAGCTCAACCGGGTGATCGACATCCTGCTGGCGAACCGCAGCGAGCTCAGCGAAGCGGTCATGGACGAGATCTACGAGCGCTTCTTCGCCACCACCCTTGAGCACAAGGCGGTGCGCGAGACCTCGCGCCGGGTGCAGGAGGCGCTGCAGGCGGTGGTCGGCCACATCCACGAGGCGCAGGGCGGCGCCGGCCGCTTCAACGAGACGCTGACCGACATCACCGGCCAGCTGCAGAAGAAGAGCAATCCCTTCGAGGAGCTGGTGTCGCGCCTCACCTCGGAGATGGCGGAGATGACCCGCCACGCCGAGCTCCTCGATCTCCGCCTCACCCAATCCTCGGTCACCATCGAGCAGCTGCGCACGCATCTCGAGACCGTCCGCAAGGACGCGATGACCGACGGCCTCACCGGCATCGCCAACCGCAAGATGTTCGACCTGAGCTTGCGCGAATGCGCGACCCAGGCGCTCGACGAGGGCGTGGCGCTCTCGCTGATGATGCTCGACATCGACCACTTCAAGGCGTTCAACGACAGCTTCGGCCACGACACCGGCGACGACGTGCTGCGCCTGGTGGCGCGCATGCTGATTCGCAACACCAAGGGCCAGGATCTCGCCGCCCGGTTCGGCGGCGAGGAGTTCGCGATCCTGCTGCCGCGCACCGGGTTGCAGGACGCCACCAGCGTCGCCGAGAGCATCCGCCGCGCCTTCGTCGGCCGGCGCATCGTCAAGAAGGACACCGGCGCCTCGGTCGGCGCCATCTCGGTCTCGATCGGCGTGGCGCAATACGAGCCCGGCGAGGCGCTCGGCGAGTTCGTCCGCCGCGCCGACGGCGCGCTCTACCGCGCCAAGAACGCCGGCCGCGACCGCGTCTGGGCCGCGCATACGATCGCGGCGGACCAGCACGCGGTGTGAGACATTGCCTCAGGTATGATGACCTGGTCCGCGACCTGGCGCGGTGTCGAGCAACCTAAAAG
>DATKPX010000015.1:0-4355 GCA_035523855.1 Allostellaceae bacterium | reverse complement strand
GTCGCGGTGAAGCCGTAGCCCGGCGAGGTCGCGTCCGGCATCGGCGGGATCGCGACGCCGTCGATCGCGAGCGCGGCGACCGCCGTCACCGGCGTGTTGGCGAGCGCGAGCCGTCTTCCGCCGGTGCCGTCTCGGATCTCGCTGTAGCTCTGCTCCGCGAGGTCGCGGTCGAGCCAGGTCAGGATGAAGCCGCTCGCCGCGGTAATGAGCCGCTGCAGCAGGGCGTCGTCCGTCGTCGCCGCGAGCGGCGGCGCGAACCACGCCTTGACGTTGGCGAGGCTGGTGAGGTCGCCCTCGGCCATCGGTCCCTACTCCCGCGCCTTGCGCGGACGCGGCTGCGGACGCGTCTTCGGCTCCGCGACGCGGACGAAGCCGTGCGCCTCGAGCTCGACGCGGGCGGCCTCGGGCACCTCGACGATGCCATCAGCATTCACCTCGTAAGCGCGGCCGTCATGGGAGACCTGCCGGCATCCTGCCGGCGCCTTCATCTTCATCGCTGCCACCTGCTTGGCTTGAAAAGAAAAGGGCGCCGCAGGGCGCCCGGATCCGCAACTGTCGCCGAGCGCCGAGGCTCCGCTAGGTCTCGGCGCCCTCGCCCATCCCGCCATAGACGTCGAGCTCGAGGCTGATCCTAAGATCGGCCAGCGCTTTCAGAAGCTCCACGCCGAGGGTCGCGCCGACATTGCCATCGACGAACCATCCGATGAAGAAGCTCAGCTCTCCTCCGTCATCGACGAAGGTCCGCAGAGTCTCCCGATGCGGCTGAAGACGAATCAGGATAGTCGCGATATGGCCCGCCAGATCGGCGCCGGGGTCGCTCGGATCCAGTCGGATCGTGCAAAATGAGCTATCATAGACCCCCTCGAGAACATTCCCTTTCGGGGTCACTCTTGGGGCTCCCGCTCGCTTCAGAAGGAACGGGGTCATTCCAAGCCGGGCGCAGAGCGGCGCGAGATCCGCGCTTGGATGCCTGAGGCGAAGCGACAGTCTGACTTTTCCTCGCCCGTTTGCCATGAGGTTCTTGATCTCCTTTGCAGCCGGGATAGCAACAGGCGGCGCTAGAATGATGTCAAGAATACATTGCCGGAGATAGACATTCTTGGGTCCATTCTCCCGCCGCCAGAAGATATGAGGAGCGGGCGGCGTGGGGGACGCCGCCCGCTCCGGTGCGCGCAGCGCGTGGGCCCGCAGGCCGTCGCGCGGGCACCTGTCCTTGCTTTAGCTTTGTCGCATCTTCTGCGCCGAACCGGCTTCCACTTCGGCGGAAAATGCTTCAGCCGTTGGCGATGTTGCGGATGATGCCGAAGGCGGGCGGGAAGTAGTTCTGCAGCACGCCGTCGGCGTAGACGCCGTACTGGTACTGCCGCGTCACCATCGGCCATTCGAGCTGGTAGTAGTCCTGCCTGAGCTTCATCTGCAGGATGTTGGCGACGTTGGAGAGCGGGTACGGGATGGTCCGGCTGAAGAAGACGATGGTGCCGGGCGGCACGTTCGGGTGCAGCATGATCTGCACCAGCTGGCCGCCGCTCATGGTGTACTTGTTGAGATAGCTGCCGACGATCGCGCCGGCGGTCGCCGTCACCGCGCCGGTGCTGCCCTGCTGGTTGTCGAGGTTGAAGCGGAAGAGCGGCGCGCCGCCGCCGGCGATCACCTTGCGGGTGATGTTGAGAAGCTCCTGCGAGCTCACCAGCAGCAGGTCCGGCGACAGGCGGAAGTTGTCCCAGAAGGACTTGAGCGCCTGGTCGATCTCGACGATGCCGCCGGCGCCGTCGGCGGTGAGCGGCGTGCCGGTGCCGGGGGTGCCGGTCGGCATGGTGGCGATGTAGGCGTTGGAGCCGGCGAGCTGGATCTGGGTCAGGAGCCCGTCGAAGACCAGGGCGTTCTGGCTGTTGTCGGCGGCCGGCAGCGAGGCCGCGGTCTGCGTCCCGGTGGCGGGCGCCGTGATCAGCACCGAGTTGATGGTGGTGATGGCGCCGAGGAGCTCGGCGCCGGCGGTGCCCCAGAACCACGCATAGGCGGAGGCGCCGTTCACCACCGCGACGCTGGCGCGGAGCGCGTGGGTCGAGTTGCCGTCGTTGGCGGTGGTGACGGTGGCGTTCCCCGACTTCCGCGCGGAGCCGCCGCCATAATTATCGGTCGTCCCGTCGACGTTGCCGCGGGCGATCGCGGTGGGGACGCCGCCGGCGACCGAGGCGTTGAGATAGCCCTCGAAGCTGAGGGCGACGCAGATCACGCTCTGCGCGAGGTTGGGGCCGAGGGCGCCGCCGGTGGTCTGGTCGCTGACGGTGGGCGTCGGCGTGGTGCCGAGCGGCAGGCTCTGGTTGCCGCCGACGATCAGCTTCTCCTCGCCGATCATCACCGCGCGCAAGAGGCCCTCGGTCGCGCGCTCGCGCAGATTGTCGAAGCCCTGGGCGGCGTAATCCGCCTCGAAGGTCACGGCATCCTCGAGGCCGTAGCCCTTGTAGGCGGCGGTGAAGCTCTGCGCCGCGGTGGTGACGCCGCCGCCGCGCCGGCCCTCCGAGACGCCGAGCGACAGGTTGTTGATGTTGATGCCGGTGATCGCCCGCCAGTTCGTCGCCGTGCCGCCGCGGCCGGGGACCCGCGGCACCATGTTGCGGAGCGGCGTGATCACCGGATAGAGCGTCTTGGCGCTCGGCTCCAGGTCGATGAAGACGAGGCCGGTCGCCTGGGTGAAGGTCTTGCCGAGATAGTCGCGGCCGGCGAGCGGGCTCTGCTGCGCCTGGCGGATGAGCTCGAGGGTGTCGGAGGTCGGGACCATGGTGGCTCCTTGCGGGGTCATGAAAAACCCCGCGCGCGGCGGGGCGGACGAAGGCGGGCGGGAGAGGAAGCGGTCAGCGGTTGAGGCCGATCACCCTGGCGTTCTCGTAGGCGCGGCGGATGAGCGAGAGCGTGTCGGTGGGATCCTGGGACTTCGCCGCCGGATAGTCGGCGGACTTGTCGACGGTGCGCAGCACCGCCTTCCCGGGCTCCGGCTTGCGCTCGAGCTCGGCGACGCGGCGGGCGAGCGCGGCGTTGGCGCTCTCGAGCTCGGCGATCTTGCCGAAGGCGTCGGCGAGCATGCGGGGGCCGGCGACCGCGCGCTTCTCCGCGGCGGCGGCATCGTCGTCGCCCGCATCCTCGGCCTCGGCGCCGGGGCAATGGGCGCCGAGCGCCGCCGCCATGTCGTGGATGCCCTGGACGCGGGCGAAATCGACGCGGGAATGCCGCGCGCCCACTTTGTGGAGCGCATCCGCGCCCTCGATCGATGCCGCCTTGAAGATCTCGATGACCGCCTCGGGATTGGCGGGGCGGTCGACCAGGCTGATCTCGGCGAGATCGAGACCGGTGATGACGGTGGGATCGCCGGCATCCCGCGCGGTCACCACGCCGCCGATCGAGAAGCCCTTGTAGACGCCCTCGCGCACCTTGAGCCAGGCGTCGTCGGCGACGATCTTGGCGCCGATCCAGAGCCCCTTGGCGTCGATCGCCGCCTCCTTGGCGATGCCGACGGCGGAGGGCTGATGCATCTCGCGGATGTTGGCGAAGCGGAGATAGTCGGGAAGCGCGGCGGCGAGCGCCTCCTTCCGCACCACCTCGCCCTGGCTGTCGAGCGCCTCGGTGGAGGCGTAGCCATAGACCATGCGCTGCTGCTGATCGAGTTTCGCGATGGGGACGTAGAGCTTCATGGGGTTTCCCTCGGGTTGGAGATGGATGCGTCGGCGGATGCGCTGTGCTCGGCGGGCGCCGCGGCTTGCGCGCCCACGTCCCTGAGCGGCACCGCGCCGGTGCCGGTGTAGATCGCGTTGCCGAAGCCCACGGGATCGAGGCCGAGCTCGGCGCGCACCTCGTCCACCGACTTGATGCCGGCGCGGACATAGGTGTCGTCGATCGCCGCCTGCTGCTGCGGATCCTGGTCCTTGCCCAGGCCCCAGGCGAATTCGAGATCGGCGAAGCCCAGGTGCCGGTGGATCACCTCGTCGAGGAGGCCCTTGACCCAGCGCAGCAGCGGCGAGAGCCCCTCGGCGAGCGCTGCCTGCTGGGTCGTCTGCGCGGTGGCGCGGTTGCTGTCGCGCACGAAGGGCGTCGGTGCCACCGAGAAGGCGAAGCAGACGACGCGCGCCAGCCACTCGTCCCAGTCGTCCTTGAGCACGGGCTCGCGGGTGAAGGTGGGCGTCATGCCGCCCGGCACGAACTTGGCGTGGCGCCGGGCCGCGGTGTTCCCCTCGAGGAGCGCGTCCCAGTAGTCCTGGAACTGGCGGATCTGGTCCGGGCTCCAGCTCTCGGGAACGCCGATCATCGCCTCCGGCACGTTGCCCTCGGTGTAGTACTGGAGCTGCGCCACCTGGCGGCGGAGC
>DATKPX010000014.1:0-33309 GCA_035523855.1 Allostellaceae bacterium | reverse complement strand
CACCTGCTCCACCGGCGAGAAGCCGTAGATCTTGTGCGGGCGGGGATTGCGCGGGCGGTAGATCAGCTCGTCGGTGGTGTAGTCGATGGCCGGCATCCCCTTCAGGATCTGCTGATAGGCGGGCTGCGGCGGCAGCGGCGTCCGGCCGCGCTCGTCGATGACGCGCTTGATGGTGGCGCCGTCCACCACTTCCAATGCGTAGACGGCGCCGCCGCCATCCCGCCGCACGTAGAGGGTGGGGGCGTCGATCACCAGCAGGTCCTCCAGCAGGAGGCGGAGCCAGGTGGCGAAATCGTGCTCGCGGTCGGGACGGCGGAGGAGATCCTCGACCGCGTCGATGCGCGCGTCGCCGGCGCCGGCGCTGTCGGCGCGGCCGATGCGCTTGCGGACCGACCAGTCGAGCCTGGCGATCTGGTCCTTCCGCGTCTCCAGCACCAGGCGGAGGAGATCGTAGCGCTCGGCGAGCGCGCGGAGCTCCGCGAAGCTGATGGGCTCGTCGGGGCGCGGCCCGATCCGGAGGTTGACGCCGACCGGGAAGTCGAAGCTGCGCCCAGCGATCGCCGGCGGCGCCATCGGCGGCAGCGGCTGCAGCGGCCCGAACCAGTCCGGCGGATCGCCGCCGGCGATCCAGCGCAGCCCCGCCGCCACCCGCGCGATGAGGCCCGGTGCCAGCGGCTTCGCCGATGCGTCGGTCATGCGGGGGTTCCTGCGGTCTGAGATCTGTCGTTTGGCACCCTCACCCTCCCGGCGCACACGCGCCGGGTCCCTCCCTCTCCCCTGGCATGGGAGAGGGGCTGGTCGAGCCCCTCGCCCGCGAAGCGGGAGAGGGAGGGGCCCGGTGCGGAGCACCGGGAGGGTGAGGGTCTAGGGTTTCGGGTCTGCTTTCGCCTTCGTCAGCTCGGCGTAGTAGTCGAGGAGGCCGGTGTCGGCGGGGGCGATCATCAGCTCGGTCAAGGCCCAGACGAGGGCGTCGACGCGGTCGGGCGAGTAGCCGGCGCGGCCGCGGTCGAAGTCGCTGGCAAAGGCGCACATCTGGTCCTCGAGGGCGGGAAAGGCGCCGCGGTGCTTGACGCGGCCCTGCTCGTAGAGCGCCGCCACCGGCTCGGCGCGCACCGCCTTGCCGCGGCTGGCGCGCACCGCCTTGTAGCTGACCGCGCGATCGACGGCGCGGAGCGTCGCCTCGACGAGATCGCCGCCGTTGTTGCTCTCGCCCACCACGCGGTCGGCCTGGTGCCGGCGATAGAGCGCGATCGCCCGCGCCGCCCAGGCCTCGGGCCTGAGGCGCTCCGAGCCGTCCTCCAGCACATAGCCGAGGCCGTCCTCGCCGAGGCCCGCCACCACGATGCCGGTCTCGTCGGCGTCGCGCCCCGAGCTCACCGCGGGATCGATCGCCACCACGATGCGGCGGAGCTGCGGCGCCTGGCGCACGCGGCATGCCTCGATCCCCTCGCGGGTCCAGAGCGCGTTCGGCGTGTCGTCGAGGAGCTCCGCCACCAGCTCCTGGCGGCCGAGCCGCGTGCCCTCATACTGCTTGACGATCTCGGCGATGAAGGCCGGCGCCAGGTTGGGAGCGTTGTCCCAGGTGCTGCCGCGCGTCACCAAGGTCGCCGGATCGCCCGCCAGGCGGCGGATCAGCGCCGTCGGCTTCGGCGTCGTCGTGATCATCACGCGCGGATCGCTGCCGAGGCGCAATCCCAGCATCAGCATGTCCCAGGCGTCGGGATAGCGCCACGCCGCGAGCTCGTCGCACCAGGCGGCGTCGTGCTGCGGCCCGCGCAGCCGCTCCGGCTCGTCGGCGGAGTAGCCGTAGGCGACGACCTGGTTGGGCCATTCCAGGCGCTGGCGCGACGGCGCGAAGCTCGGCCGGAAGGCCGGATGCGAGGTGGCGAGAATGCCGCTCTCGCCCTCGATCATCACGTTGCGGAGCGCGGCGGCGGTCGGCGCCACCAGGGCGATCCGCATCGCGCGCTTCTCCTCCGCCAGCATGCGGACCCACTCGGCGCCGCTGCGCGTCTTGCCGAAGCCGCGGCCGGCGAGCATGAGCCAGACCCGCCAGTCGCCGGGCGGCATGATCTGGCTGGTGCGGCCCCACATGTAGAAGTCATAGGCCAGCGCCGCGACGTCGTCGTGCGGCAGGGTCTGGATCGCCTCATCCAGAATTTCGGGCGCGTTCTCTTTGAGCCAGTCGAGTAAGGATGAATTCGCGGGCACGCTGGGCTGCGGCAGCGGGGCTCTCGGCGGCGGTGGCGCGCTTGCCGTAGAGTCCGAGATGGCGGGCGATGCGGTCGAGGGCGTGCTTCTTGTCATGCAGCTTCACTTTGAATTTCTTTCCGTCGGAGCCGGACATCTCCGCGATGGCGGCGCTGTCGTCGTCGGAGAGCGCGCTCAGCGACTTGACCGTGAGCCCGTCCCCGTCGGTGCCGGTGAAGCTGCGGATGTCGGCAAAGGCGATGCGCGCGAACTCCCGCAGCACGCGGTCGGCGGTGATCTGCGTCCGCTTCGCGCGCTCGTCCATCGCCAGGCGCACCGCCTCCGCCACCGGCGTGCGCTTCAGGAGCCTGGAGGCGGTCGAGGTCGCGTGCTTCGGCGCATAGCCCGCCCGCTCGGCCGCCTTGGTCGCGTTGAGATCGATCAGATACTCCTCGACGAACCGGCGCTGCCGGCCGGTCAGGCCCGAGGATGGCGCGGAGGACATCGAAGCTGCTCCCAAGATGCGAGCCCGAGAAACGCGAAAGGGCCCGGCTGCTTCCCGGAGAAGCAGCGGACCCTTCATCGTCAGCGTGCCGACTATGTATCAGATCAAACGCGTTTGGTCAAGAACAAAAAGCGAACCCGCCCGCATCCCAGCGACAAGACTTGCGGGGCGCGGCTCGTGCCGGACTGCACGAATTCCGTGCAACTGCATGATTTGCCATATCTTTGCCCCGCAAAGGTTAATGGCGGCGGTTCCCTCCCGCGCAAGGAGCGTGCTTATCTGTGCTACCGCTGCGCGCTCGATGGGCGGCCGCGGGGGGAAGGCCGGAGAACCGGTCCGTTTCAGGGGGTAAAGCACATGACAGGACAGCGCCACAGCGTCGAGGCGCGCCGCGGCTGGGATGGCCGGTCGCGGGCCTGGTGGTCGCTGCGGCCGGCGAGCCGCCTGCTCTTCTTCATCCATGGCATCGGCGGCGGCGCCACCGCGAGCTGGCGGCATTTCCCGCAGCTCCTGCTCGACGACGCGGATTTCGCCGGCTGGGATCTCTTCTTCTACGAGGCCGACCACCTGCGCCAGGGCGCCGAGGGCGCGGCGCAGAACCTCTACCTCTTCCTGCGCCGTCTGCTGAGCGACGGCGACTATGCCAACGCCGACCTGCCGGCGGAGCGCGCGCGTCCGGCGAGCTTCGCCTATCGCGAGGCCTGGCTGGTGACGCACGGCTTCGGGGCGCCGGTCGCGCGGCGCGCGGCGATGATGGCGCTCGACGGCGGCGACAGCTGGTTCCGCCTGCTGCGCCTCGCCTGCTTCGCGCCGGCGACCCGCGGCACGCGGCGCGAGCGCCTCCTCGCCGCCGCGGAGACCGAGGCAGGCAGGCTCGGCACGCTGGCGCCGGCGGCGCTGCGCCGGCTGCTGCCCGGGCTCGAGGATGCGCGGCGGCGGAGCGCGTTCCTGCGCCGCGTCCTCGCCGAGACCGAGGCGGCGGTCGGCATGGGCTACCAGCGGCCGGCGCTCTCCGACCTCACCGTCTTCGGCCGCGGCGAGCGCGTCGTGCACTATCCGCCGGAATTCCCCTTCGACACGCCGGTGCCGGATCTGCCGGACCGCGACCATCACAGCGTCGCGCGGCCGAGCCTTACGGCCGATGAGCCCTTTCAGCTGCTGAAGCAGGCGGTGGCGCCATGAGCGATCTCGATCTCACCGCGGAGAACGAGCGCCGCGCCGCTCTCCTCATCGATCTGCCGGGGCTCCTCAACGCCGCCACCGGCGAGCGCCGGCTCGAGGGCTGGCGGCGCGTGCTGACCGGCCTCGGCTGCCTCTACGCAGCGTCGCGCACGAGCTATTTCCCCGGCATCGCCCTGCAGGTTCCGCACCGGCTGCGGCACCAGCTCCTGCTGGCGGACGAGCCGATAGCGCTCCTGCGCGACGGCGGCTATCCGATGGCGGTGCGCTTCCTCGCCGAGGAGGCGCGGCCGGTGACGGCGAGCTTCGGCACCGTCTCGGCGCTCCTCGATCTCGCCGCGGGCTTCCTCGAGGCGGAGGAGATCCACCGCTTCCTGCACGGCGAGCGCGCGCCGCGGCGCCGCGCCGGCGAGCGCCGCGTCGAGCGCTGGCTCGGCCGCTTCCTCGCCGATGGCGGCACGCCCGGCTATCTGCGCTTCCTCGATTTCTCCCTCGACCTGCTGCGGCTCCACCGGTCGATGCGGCCCGGCGAGGAGACGATGGCGGAGCTGGCTGCCGCCTGCTTCGCCGCGCCCTATGCGGCGCCGGACATCGAGCCGATCCTCGCCAGCGCCCGCGCGCGGTTGCGCCATGCCGATGCCGGGTGGATCGAGGAGCGCCTGGGCGCGGTGGGAACCCTCCGCGAGCTCGCGCGGCGGAGCCGGATGGCGCCGGCCGAGATCGACGCCGTCCTCGACCGCGCCCGCGCGGCCCAGTTCGACCGCCGCGTCGCGGTCAGGACGCAGCTCGCCGAGCGCAAGCCCCAGGCGGAGTGGCTGTCGGCCTCCTGAGCGGCGGGCCGGCCCCTCCCGCCTTGCCTTCGGGCCGGCGCCGCTATAAGTCCGGTCGATGCCTGCCGCGCCGGAAATACCGGCGGAGATCGCGTTCGGGCGTTTCCGCCTGTCGCGAAGCCGCCGCGAGCTGCTGCTGGACGGCCAGCCGGTCAGGCTCGGCAGCCGCGCCCTCGACGTGCTGATGGCGCTGGTGGAGGCGCAGGGCGCCGTCCTCAGCAAGGAAGAGCTGATGACGCGGGTCTGGTCCGGCCAGGTCGTCGAGGAGAACAACCTCGAGGTGCAGATCTCGACGCTGCGCCGCGCTTTCGCCGATCATCGGGACCTGATCCGCACCGTCTCCGGAAGGGGCTATGCCTTTGCCGGCGGGGCCCGGCCTGCCGCCGAGAGCAGCGAGAGCCGGTGGGAGCCGCGCTCCAAGGGCGGGCCGCCGCCGACCAATCTCCCGCTGCCGACCTCCGACCTGGTCGGCCGCGACGACGCGCTGCGCGACGTCCTCAGCCTCGCCGCCACGCACCGGCTGCTGACCCTGACCGGCGCCGGCGGCATCGGCAAGACCCGCCTCGCGCTCGCCGCGGCGCGCGCGCTGCCGCTCGAGCTTCCCGACGGCCGGTGGCTGGTCGAGCTCTCGCCGCTCGCGGATCCTGCCCTGGTGCCGGCGACGGTCGCCGCCACTCTCGACATCGCGCTCGGCGGCGGCGAGATCACCGTGCCGCGCCTGGCGCAGGCGCTCGCCGGGCGCCGGCTGCTGCTGGTGCTCGACACCTGCGAGCACGTCATCGGCGCCGTCGCGGCGCTCGCGGAGGCGGTGCTGCGCGCCGGGTCCGAGGCGCGGATCATCGCCACCAGCCGCGAGCCGCTGGGCGTCGAGGGCGAGTGGACCTATCTGATCCCGCCGCTGGCGGTGCCCGCCGAGGAATCCGCCGAGGACATCGCGCAGTACGGCGCCACGCGGCTCTTCATCGAGCGGGCGCGCGCCGCGGACCCGCACTTCGCGGCGGACGGGAGCCGCGCCGGCACCATCGCGGCGATCTGCCGCCAGCTGGACGGCATTCCGCTGGCGATCGAGCTGGCGGCGGCGCTCACCCCCGCGCTCGGCGTCGAGGAGCTGGCGGTGCGCCTCGACGACCGCTTCCGGCTGCTGCGCGGCCGCCGGACCGCGCTGCCGCGCCACCACACGCTCCGCGCCACGCTCGACTGGAGCTATGGTCTCCTCACCGAGCCCGAGCGCGTGCTGCTGCGGCGCTTCGCGATCTTTGCCGGCGCCTTCACGCCGGAAGCCGCCAGCGCCGTCGCCGCCTGCCCGCTGATCACGCCGCTCGAGGTCCTCGACTGCCTTTCCGGCGTGGTCGCGAAGTCGCTGGTGGTGACGGAGGTCGACGGCACGATCACGCGCCACCGGCTGCTCGACACCACGCGCGCCTATGCGCTCGAGAAGCTCGACGAGAGCGGCGAGCGCGCCGCGCTGGCGCGGCGCCATGCGGAATACTGCCGCGACCTCTTCGAGCGCGCCGAGGCCGAATGGGAGACGCGGCCGACGGTGGACTGGCTCGCCGACTACGGCCGCCACATCGGCGATCTGCGCGCGGCGCTCGACTGGGCGCTGGCGCCGGGCGGCGACGCCGCGCTGGGCGTCGCGCTGGCAACCGCGGCGCTGCCGCTCTGGATGTACCTGCCGCTGCTGCAGGAGTGTCGCGGCCACGCCGAGCGGGCGCTCGCCGCCCTCGCCGCCGCGGCGAGCCCGGACGCGCGGCACGAGATGAAGCTGCACGCCGCGCTCGGTGTCTCGCTGGCCTACACAGGAGGCACGGTGCCGCAGATCAGGGCGGCATGGGAAAGAGCGCTCCGGCTCGCCGAGCGCCTGGGCGACGCCGACTACCGGCTGCGCGCCCTCTTCGGCCTCTGGGTGCACGAGACGCAGGAGGCGCTCGGATGGGCGGAGCAGTTCGCGGTCCTGGCGGAGAACCCGGCCGACCGGGTCGTCGCCGCGCGGATGATCGGCACCTCGCATTATTTCCGCGGCGATCACGCGAGCGCGCGGCGGCATCTCGAGCGCGTCATCGCCGACGATCCGACCCACCACTCCGGCTCACGCATCCGCTTCCAGTTCGACCAGCAGCTGGCGGCGCGGGCGTTCCGGGCGCCGATCCTGTGGCTGCAGGGCTTTCCGGAGCAGGCGATCGCGGCGGCAGCGGAGACCGTCGAGCAGGCGCGCGCCATCGGTCATGCCAACTCGCTCTGCCAAGCGCTCGCCCGCGCGGCCTGCCCAATCGCGCTCTGGGTCGGCGACCTGGATGAGGCCGAGCATTACATCGGCCAGCTCAGGGACCAATCGACGCGGCACGCGCTCACCGCCTGGCGCGCCTACGATCACACCTATCAAGGCGTGCTGCTGGTCGACCGCGGCAATCTCGGCGACGGCATACCGCTGCTGCGCCAGGCCTTCCACGCGCTCGACACCGCGTTCAGCGGCTACCGGCTCTGCATGTTCCTGGGCGCGCTGGCGGCGGCGCTCGGTCGCGCCGGCCAGAGCGCCGAGGGGCTTGCCACGATCGACGGCGCGATCGAGCGCGCCGAGCGCACGGAGGAAAGCTGGGTCATCCCCGAGCTGCTGCGCATCAAGGGCGAGCTCACCCTGCTGCAGGGCGGCGGCGAGGCGGCGGCCGAGGCGATGGAGCATTTCCGCGCGGCGATCGACTGGGCGCGCCGGCAGGGCGCGCTCTCCTGGGAGCTGCGCGCCGCCACCAGCGCCGCCCGGCTGCTGCGCGATGGCGGCGATCCCGCCGCCGCCGCGACCCTTCTCGGCGCCGTCTACGGGCGCTTCACGGAAGGCTTCGACACCGCCGACCTCAGGGCGGCGGAACGGGTGCTCGGCGCGCTGCGCTAGGCGCCGCCGGCACCGCGCGCTGTGGTCTTTTTCACAGCACGATTGGAAAATCGGCCCTACTGTCAGCGAAGGGCACCACCGGTTTCGGCCGATGCGCCGCACGTACATTGCCGTCTCGCCGGCGCGCGGGGCAGCCGCTTGGAGGGCGGATCCCCGGGGGCGATCCTCGACAGCTCCGCGGCTGCCAAGGACGCTCGCGATCATGCCGGCGAAGCTTGGGGGAAGCATGATCGGGTCATCGTCCGCACGCTCGCTGGTCGCGTTCCGTCTCTCATGGCTGGTGCTCGGCCTCGCCGCCTGCTCGCCCTATGGCTTCTCGAAGGAAATCACCGCCTTCAGCCAGGGTGTCGACAGCCTCTCGAGCGGGTTCGCCGATGGCTATGCGCAGCTCGCCGCCGACCGCGAGGCGGTGCTCGAGCTGGATCTCACCGGCGCCCGCGCGCCCGTCGCCATCTCGCCGAGCTGCAGCGATGCGCGGATCAATGCGCCGTGCCTGGTCTTCAAGCGCGGCGCCGCCGAGCCGAAGGCGACCCCGATCGAGGGACTGCGCGGCCCCACCATCGACGCCCTGACGGTGCTCGGCGACTACGCCCACGCGCTTGCCGCGGTCAGCAACGCCGGCGATCGCGCCGATTTCGACAAGGCGGTGGCGCAGCTCTCGGGGTCGATCGGCCAGCTGGCGCAATTCGCCGACGCGGCGGCGCCGGGCGCGAGCGCGGCGGCGCCGGCGGTGGTGAGCTTCGCGGGCTGGGTGTTCGGCACCGCGCTGGACCAGCAGCGCTTCGACAGCCTGAAGGCGGCCGTCACGGCCGCCGGCACCGCGCCGCCCGGCAAGGATTCGCCGATCGCCGCCGTCACCAAGCGGCTCGGCGCCGGCCTGGTGGCGCTCCGCGACCAGCGCGCCGCGGTCGCGCAGCAGGAAGTCGACCGCCTCTCGCGACGGCTGCAGCCAAGCCTCTCCGACAGCGACTACCGGCAGGGATTGAGCGATCTCAAGGCCGCGGTCGCCGTGCAGTACGGCCTCACCCAATCCGATCCCACGCAGACGGCGACGGCGCTGGCCCAGGCGCATGACGCGCTGCTCGCGGCGCTCGAGGATCCCAAGCGGAACTATCCCGCGCTGCTCAAGGCGGTGAACGACTTCGCGAGCCAGGCAACGGCGCTGCGGAACGCGCTCGCCGCCGCCGGCGCGCCGACGCCGAGCGCGAGCCAAGGAGGGAGCTAGCCATGCCCATGATCGACGACATCCTCGCCGAGCGCGACCGCGCTTCCGGCATCCTCGACGACCGGATCACCGCGGCGATCCGGCTCAGGAACATGGGCGCCGACGATCTCGACGATCAGATCGAGACGCTGAGCCAGCAGAAGGCCGACATCTCCGCCCAGGCCTATGAGGCCGCCCTCGACGATCCCACGATGATCGCGGCGCTCGACGCTCTCAAGAAAGCGACGCGGAGCATGACCTCGACCGCCGCGAGGATGACGACCGCGACGAGCTTTCTCGCCAACTTCGACAGCTTCCTCGCCGCGGCGAGCCAGATCATTCCGGTGTTGAAGGGCCAGGCGGCGGCCGCGTAGAGCGTCCGAAGACGGACCCGGCGCCGCTCACATCGCCTGGAAGATCGTCTTCAGGTCGGCGTCGTACTTGATGGCGTGCTCCAGAAACCAGTCGCGCAGGCTAGCGCAGAGATCCGGGCCCCAGACCTCGTGATCGGTGCGGGGAACCCGGGTGATCCAGACCAGCTTGATGAGCGAGGACCGGTGCTCGAGGATGTGGGCGCCAAGCGCGAGATCGCTGAGCGCCTTCAGATGCGCGCGCTGGCGGCGCAGCTTCGGCGGCGCCACCTTGACGCTGTCGCGGATCTCTTCCAGCACCGCGTTCTCGTGGTTGAAATGCGCCTCGGTCGAGAGCGCCAGCCGCTCCAGCAGCGACCGCATCTTTTCGGCCGGATGCCGCGCCTCCATCGCCGATTGGACCTCGTTGATGGAATCGACCAGATGGTGGTGATCGGCGTCGAGGCCGGCATGACCGACCGAGTAGCTGTCCGCCCAATTCAAGAGTGGTTTCATGCGCTAAGAGGATGTGCGACGCCGCGCGCAAATCAACCCCGCCGCATGCGGGCGCATGCAGGCGCGGCCATTCGGCGCGGGAGACGCGGCCATTGGTCAGGCGAGCTGGAAGATCGATTTCAGATGCGCGTCGTACACGGTCGCATGCTCGAGGAACCAGTCCTTGAGGTCGAGGCAGAGTTTCGCCGGCTCGGTGGCGCCGGAGTCCAAGGCGGCGATCATGGCCGCGAGCTGCTCGAGCGCCATCGCATGCTGCTCCGCATGGGCGTCGAGCGCGGCGGCGCCGACCGCCTCGAGATAGGCCTGGGTCTGGACACGGCCTTCCTCGCTCTCCACCGCGCCGCCGGCGATCTCCAGCAGCACCGCGTTCTCGCGCTGGAAATGCACCTCGGCGAGCAGCTTCAGGCCCTTCAGCAGCGGCTGCAGCTCCTCGGGCGGTCGCCGCTCGTGGACGGCAGCGGCAATGTCGGCGATGGACGCGACGAGGCGGCGGTGGTCGGCGTCGAGTTCCTGGTGACCGACGGCGAAGGCGTCGCTCCAGGCAAAGAAGGCGGCGGTCATCCGTTATATGATGGATGCCGCCGCGCGCAATTCAACCCCGATGTCGGGATCAGCCGACCTTGACGTCTTCCCAGAAGCCGAAGCGGCCGGCGACCTGCTGCAGCTTCGGACGCGGCGCCTCGTAGGACCAGGCGGCGCGCTCGTGGCGGGCACCGTCGATGACGACGTCGTAGAACTGGACGCCGTGCGGGCATTCGAGGTCGGAAGCGGTCTTCGGCGCCTTCTGCAGCCATTCGCGATGCACCGCCGCGGCGGGAAAATACTTGTAGCCGTCCACATCGACGATGTCCTCGCTCTCGGCGATGACACGGCCATCGAGGGTTGCCTTCATGGGGTCGGGCCTCCTGCTGGGTATGGCGCAATTGTCTCGCCTCGGCGGCGCCGGTCAACCCGCGCATTTGGCGAGGCGGGGTTGCGCGCCCCGCGCCCGGGGCGCCGTCCCGCCCGCCGGATTCCCTTTGCCAAGCCATGCGGCATGGCGGATCGTTGGGCTCCCGCGAGGAGGAAACCGGCGATGCCGATCTCGACGCCGCTGACGGCGCTGCTGCAGGTGCGGCACCCGATCCTGCTGGCGCCGATGGATCTGGTCGCCGACGGCCGGCTTGCCGCCGAGGTCAGCCGCGCCGGCGGCCTCGGCCTGATCGGCGGCGGCTATGGCGATGAGGCCTGGCTCGCCCGCGAGCTGGACGCCGCCGGCGACGCGCGGGTGGGCGTGGGGTTCATCACCTGGAGCATGGCGAAGCGGCCCCGCGTGCTGGAGATGGCGCTGGAGCGCCGGCCGGCGGCGGTCATGCTCTCCTTCGGCGAGGTGGCGCCGCACGCGGCGAGGATCAAGCAGGCCGGCGCCGCGCTCGTCTGCCAGGTGCAGACCGTCGAGCAGGCGCGCGCGGCGGCCGGCGCGGGAGCCGACCTGCTGGTGGCACAGGGCGGCGAGGCGGGCGGCCACGGCATGAGCCGCGGCACGCTGGCGCTGGTGCCGGCGGTGGTGGACGCGGTCGGCGACCTGCCCGTCGCCGCCGCGGGCGGCATCGCCGACGGCCGCGGCCTCGCGGCGGCGCTGATGCTGGGCGCCGCCGGCGTGCTGGTGGGAACGCGCTTCTATGCGAGCGAGGAGGCGGCCGGCCATGGCGCCGCCAAGCAACGGCTGGTGGCCGGCAGCGGCGACCGCACCATCCGCAGCATCCTCTTCGATATCGCGCGCGGCAACGTGTGGCCGGCGCCCTACACCGGCCGCCTGCTGCGCAACGAATTCAGCGAGCGCTGGCGCGGCCGCGAGGCGGAGCTGATGCAGCATCAGGAGGCGGAGGCCGCGCGCTACGCCGCGGCGCGCGCCGCCGGCGACTTCGACGTGGCGGGCGTGATCGCCGGCGAGGCGGTGGACCTCGTCACCGACATCCCGCCGGCGGCCGAGATCGTGGCGCGCATGGTGCGGGAAGCGGAGACGCTGCTCCGCGGCGCCTCCAACCGTTATCGCGTGACCAAGACCCAGGAGGAGACAGCATGAGCACCTCGAAAGCCCCGCTTCCCCGCATCGCCAGCGGATCGCGCCACCTGGCGGCGGCCGCGACCGAATGGCAACCGACGGAGACGCCGGGCTTCTGGATCAAGCCGCTGCTCGACGACGGCGCGGGCGGCACCACGATGCTGATGCGGATGGATCCCGGCGCCTTCTCTCCTTCGCACAGCCACGATCGGCTGGAGGAGATCCTGGTGCTGGACGGCGAGTTCACCGACGACGACCGCACCCACAAGGCCGGCGACTATTGTCTGCGCGCGATCGGCGCGCCGCACGTCGCGGCGACCAAGACCGGCTGCACCATGCTGGTGGTCTACCGGAAATAGCCTCACCCCGTCCGCGGAAAATTCGCCGCCTCGATCCGGTTGCCGTCGAGATCGCGGACGAAGGCGCCGTAGTAGCGCATCATCTCGCCCTGGCGCGGGCCGGGCGCGCCGTCGCTGCTGCCGCCGGCGGCAAGCGCCGCGGCATGGAAGTCGCGCACCGCCGCCTCGTCGCGGGCGCGCAGGCAATAGTGGCAGCCGGTGTCGGACGCCACGGGCGGCATGCCGGGGCGGAGATTGAGCCAAAGCTCGGGGTAGGTCTTGCCGAAGCCGACGGTCGCCGCGCGCTCCACCAGGCGCCGCAAGCCCAGCGGCGCCAGCAGGCGCTCGTAGAAGGCGGCGCTCGCCCCGAGATCCCGCACCGCGATCGAGATGTGATCGATCATGCACCCTCCCGCCTCTCCTCGAGGCCAGGGTTCATCACGGCGGCCGCGCCGTCACGGGAAAAATCCCGCGGCCGGCGGGCGGAACCTTGGCGCCGACCGGGTTTTCCTTGCCATGTCCCGGTGTTAGGTTTACGCCATCCGCCCCATCCTGAACCGGCAAGGGAGGGACATGAGCAAGCTGATCCTTCTCGACCTCCTGGGCGGCATCGCGCTGCTGCTCTGGGGCCTGCACATGGTCCACAGCGGCATCATGCGGGCCTTCGGCGCGGAGATGCGCCGGTTCCTCGGCGTGCACCTCGACAATCGCGCCAAGGCCTTCCTGGCCGGGCTCGGCATCACCGCGCTGCTGCAGAGCAGCACGGCGACCGCGCTGATGGCAGGCTCCTTCGCCGCCGGCGGCATGCTGGCGCTGGTGCCGGCGCTGGCGCTCATGCTGGGCGCCAACGTCGGCACCACGCTCGTCGTCCAGGTGATGTCCTTCGACGTCTCGGCGGCGGCGCCGGTGCTGCTGTTCCTGGGCCTGATCGCCTTCAAGCGCGCCGGCCGGACGCGGACGCGCGACCTCGGGCGGGTGGCGATCGGCCTTGGCCTCATGCTGCTCTCGCTGCACATCCTGCTCGAGACGCTCGCCCCCGCGGAGGAGGCGCCGGGCGTGCGGAGCCTGCTGCACCTGATCACCGGCGAGCCCGCCCTCAACGTGCTCCTGGGCGCGCTTCTCGCCTGGGCGGCGCATTCGAGCGTCGCGGTGGTGATCCTCACCATGTCGCTCTCCTATTCCAATTTCGTCACGCCGCTGGCGGCGATCGCCCTGACGGTCGGCGCCAATCTCGGCAGCGCCGTCAACCCGCTGTTCGAGGTGGGCTCGGCGGACAACCCGGCGACCCGGCGCCTCGCCGTCGGCAACCTCGCCAATCGCCTGATCGGCTGCCTCCTCGTGCTGCCCTTCCTGGCGCCGCTCGCGCGGGAGTTCGTGGCGCTCGATCCCGACCCCGTGCGCTTCGTCGCCGACTTCCACACCGTCTTCAACCTGGCGCTCGCCCTCCTCTTCCTGCCGGCGCTGAACGGCGTCGCCTGGCTGCTGACGCGCTTCCTGCCGGACAAGAAGCAGGCGGCCGACCCCGGCGCGCCGGTCTATCTGGACGAGACGGCGGCGGAGGTGCCGTCCGTGGCGCTGACCTGCGCCGCGCGCGAGACGCTGCACATGGGCGACATCGTCGAGACGATGCTGCGGCAGACGATGACGGCCTTCGCCACCAACGACCGCCGCCTCGTCGGCGAGATCGAGCGCATGGACAACGCGGTCGACAAGCTGCACGAGGCGATCAAGCTCTATGTCACCAACCTCACCCGCGAGAGCCTGGAGGAGGAGGACGGCAGGCGGGCCATGGAGATCATCGCCTTCGCGATCAACCTGGAGCACATCGGCGACATCATCGACAAGAACCTGATGGAGCTCGCCGCCAAGAAGATCAAGCGCAACTACAGCTTCTCGAAGGAGGGCATGGCCGAGCTCGAGGCCTTCCATCGCCGCGTCGTCGACAACCTGAAGCTGGCGCTGGGCGCCTTCATCGCCGGCGACGTGAAAATCGCGCGCCAGCTGCTGCGGGAGAAGGTGCAGGTCCGGGAAGCCGAGCGCACCGCCGCCGAGAACCACTTCGCCCGCCTCCGCGAGGGGCGGGCGGAGAGCGTGGAGACCAGCTCGCTCCATCTCGACATCCTGCGCGACCTCAAGCGCATCCACTCGCATCTCTGCTCGGTGGCCTATCCGATCCTGGAGGCCGCCGGCGAGCTGCAGCCGAGCCGCCTGAAGAAGCCGTCACGGGTCCGCTCCGCGTCGCGGCCGGCGCCGCCCGATGCGGCACCGGCCGCGCCCGGCGGCGGCTCCTCGTGAGCGAGCCGCCGCCCGTCGATCTGGCCGCGGAGAGGGCGCGGCGGACGGGCACGCGACATGCGACGGCATTCGCCGACTATGCGCTGACCCAATGCGAGGAAGCGTATCGGCAGCGCGATTGGCAGCGGTTCGGCTATTGGTATCGCCTGTATCTGAGCGTGCGGCGCCGCGCGCCCGAAGGCGGGACCACCGCGCCAAAGGGGTTGCGGGCCCGAGAGGCTCGCCAATCCGGCGTGGCCAGAGATCTGGTTAGAGAAGCAACGGGGGCCGTCATGCGCTATGGTCGGATCGGTGCCGCACTCCTTGGCTCAGTCCTGGCAACACCCGTCCCCGCTCAAACCATCACGCACTCGGTATCGTCCGAGGCGACGGTCGTTGCCTCGACCACGCTGCCGGACGTGAGCGATCTGCCGTTCTACGTGAAAGTGGTGGGCGGCACGCTGCTGCCCGACGCGATGAGCAGCGTCGCGACGGCGAGCGGGATCTACTATCAGGTATCGGGCGCCTCGCAGCTCGCCGTCGACGGGAAACCGAGCAGCCTGCGCGCAGGCGAAGCGATATTCATACCGGGCGGCGCGACGCTGGCCATTCGGGCCGCGCCCGGCGAGCGGTCGACCTATCTGCAATTCCTGCTCTCGCCAGTGGCATATTTCGATCTCTCCGAGGTGTCGGGCGGCATCGGCCGCGAGCTTTTTCGCGCGGTCTCGCCGATACCCGGCCTTCGGGCCGGCAGCTATGTCCTCAATGTAAGCCGCGTGACATTGCCGCATCAGGCTCCGGCCGACGTGCCACACCATCGCTCGGGAGTGGCGCTGCACTACGTTCTCTCCGGCACCGGCGCCGAGATCGCAAATGGCGTCGCAACCGTGCGGGCAGCGGGATCGATCTCCTACGAGCCCGCCGGCACGATCTATCAATGGAGCAATCCGGGCAACGCGCCGCTGACCTATCTCGTCTTCAACCTCAATCCAACGGGGGAAAACGCGGTCATCGCGGACGCTGCGCCGGCCAGCCGCTAGGGTCCGTGGTTCGCGGGTGGCCTCCGCCGGGCCGGCTCGTCTTCCGGCTCCACGATCTGCTTCAGCCGCAGGATGAGCTGGGAGAGCCCCGGCTCCTTGACCGACTTGGCGGCAGCCTCGACCGACATCCAGCGGGCTTCCCGCTGCTTTCCTTCCGGCCATCTCCTGAGCTGCCGGTCCACGAGAAGCGCGTAGACCTCGACGGTGGCGGGCTTCTGCTTTCCCGATTTCAATGCTTTGAAATAAGTGAAGAAGCCGAGCGGAATCTCGGTCGTGATCCGACCTCTGATGCCGCCCTCTTCATAGGCCTCCTTTGCGGCGGCCTCGGCGGGCGTGCGACCGGGATCGATGTTTCCTTTTGGGATCAGCCACCGCCCGGTGCCGCGCGACGTCACCAGCAGAATCCGGACCTCGCCGTTCACGATGGCGTAGGGAATCGCGCCCGCCTGATGAAGCAAACCCGCGTTCGACAGCGGCATACCGGCACTAGACAGCAGTTCGCAGTCAATTGCCACGCCGACTCGTCGGCCCGACAGCGACCCGATATATTCGCATGCGAGGCGCCGCGAGGAATCCGGCTTCGGCGCGACAGACGAGCAGAGAACGGGCCCGACAGCATGGCAGATCCGAGCGCAACGAGCGGCCTCGACAATGTCGTCGTCGCCGACACCGTCCTGAGCCATATGGAGCCGGCGGCGGGCAAGCTCTGGGTCCGCGGCGTGCCACTCTCCGAGCTCGCCGAGCATCATGGCTACGAGGGGGTTGTCGCGCTGCTCTGGGACGGCTTCGCCGGCGCGGGAGCGACGCGCCAGAGCGTGCAGGCCGAGCTCGGCCGGGCGAGAGCGGCGGCCTATCCGCGGCTCGGGTCCTGGCTGCTGCAGGCCGGCCGGAACGATCTGGGGGCGGGGGTGCGCGCCTGCCTCGCCGCGCTTCCCGATGAGAGCTCGCCGGCAGAAATCGTCGGCGCGCTCGCCGTCGCCGTGCCGATGCTGGCCCGCGCCGCCATCGCCCAGCCGCCGGTCGCGCCGGATCCGGCCGCAACCACCGCCGCCGATGTCCTGCGGATGCTGCACGGCAAGGTGCCGGACCCGCCGAAGGCTCGGGCGCTCGATACCTACTTCACGGCGATGATCGACAGCGGGCTGGGTCCGTCCGTCTTTGCCGCCCGCGTCATCGCCTCGACACGCGCCAGCCTGACCTCAGCGGTGCTCGGCGCCTGGTGCGCCTTCACCGGGCCGCTGCATGGCGGCGCGCCGGGGCCGACGCTCGATCTGCTCGACGAGCTCGCCGCCGCCGAGGACATCGACGCCGCGATCGAGCGCAAGCTGCGCGCCGGCGAGCGGCTGATGGGCTTCGGTCACCGCGTCTTCCGCGGCAACGACCCGCGCGTCGCGGCGATGCGCCGGGCGCTCGAGCCGATGGCGTCCGCAACGGGCAGGCTCGCCTTCGCCAGGACGGTCGAGGAGCGGATCGCCGTTGTCGTCGACCGGGTGAAGCCGGGCCGGCGCCTGCCGGCCAATGTGGAGATCACCGCGGCGCTGCTGCTGGACGCGGTCGGCATCGGGCGCGAGGCGTTCACGGCGGTCTTCGCGATCGCCCGCTGTCCCGGCTGGATCGCGCACGCGCTCGAGCAGCAGAAGACGGGGCGGATGTTCCGGCCGGCTTCGCGCTATGTGGGCCCGCCGGTGGCCTGACGGGCCGCGTCCGGCACCGGCGCGATCGTGCTATACTGACCTCGTCAGCAAAGGATGGACGATGCACAGGCTTCTGTGGTGGGGCGTGGCGGCGGTGGCGACGGCGCTGCTGAGCGGCTGCTATTACTATCCCTATCCGGCGCCGGCCTATTACTACGGCTACGGCTATCCCTACTCCTATTACCCCTATGCGCCGGCGCCGCAGCCGGCGCCCGAAGCCGGCACGGTGACGCCGAGCGCACCCACCTCCGGCACCATCACGCCGACGCCGCCGAAGAAAAGCTAGATCCGGATTTAGAACGCGGGGACGCCGCTCTCGACGGTGGCGACGTGCTTGTGCTGATCGGTGTCGTAGACCTCGATGCGCACGCGCGCGAGGCCATCGTGCTTCATGCCGATCTGCAGCGCGGCGGCATGGGAGAGATCGATCACGCGCCCAGGCGTGAAAGGACCGCGGTCGTTGATGCGGACCGAGACGGACTGGCCGTTCTTGAGGTTGGTGACGCGCACGACGGTGTCGAGCGGCAGCGAGCGATGGGCGGCGGTGAGGCCGTTCATGTCGAAGCGCTCGCCGCTCGCGGTCCGATGGCGATCGAGCTCGGCGCCGTACCAGGAGGCGAGACCCTCCTGCTGGAAGCTCGGCACGGGCTGCATGATCGGCGCCGGCTCCGGCGGCAGCGCCGCCGGTTGCGGCAGCTCCGGCTGCGCGCAGGCGGCGAGCAGCCCCGCCAACGCCAGCGCCCCGAGGACGCGGCCGTTTCGCCAGGCATCGAGCAGGCGAAGAAATGTGCGGACCATCCCGCAAGGATCGCGCCGTCGGATTGACGGTTTGCTAAGGCCGGCATATGCGCGAAATCGTTCGGAAGCCCGCCGAAGAGGCCTACGGGTGCATGCCTGCCCTGCCCGCGGCGCAAGTCCTTAACCATGATCTGGCATCGCCGATTTCTTCGGAGTATCAAGTATTTCGATCATGGTTAAGTATTTAACCATATTTGTCTCAAACACCCCGAAAAGGTCACTTAAATTTTAACAAAATACCGGATGTATTAACCAAAAAGACCTGCTTTGAATCACCTCAACAACACGAACCCCATCGAGCAAGGAACCTTGGTCATGTCTGAAGTCGTCGAGCGGTGGATGGTCATCCGCCAGGTGAAGCCGGAGCATCGGCCCATTCGGCCGCTGCCCGTGACCCGGCAGCTCACCCCGGTTAAGGCGCCGCTGAGCGCCGGCTGGATGCAGCGCCTCTTCGCCAAGACCGAGCCCACCACCTTCCAGAAATGCCTCGCGGTGCACATGGCGGGTGCCGCGGCGCGGAGCGCGATGCACTAAATCCCCCAGAGCATCACACTCCCGAAGACCCCGCTCCCCCCTGGGCGGGGTCTTCACTTTTTGGGATGGCGCTCGAGATAGGCGCGGATGAACGGCGCGATCTCGCGGCCGAGCGCCGCCGTCGGCGCCATGAACTCGGCTCCCACTACCTCGCGCTGATCGAGACGCAGCGGCGGCACCTGCTCCAGCATCAGCTCGAAAAGCCGCACGCGGTCGCGGCGGTACTCCCAGCACTCCAGCGTCTCGCCGACATAGGTGAGCGCGTCGTCGGCGACCTCGAAGCCGAGCTCCTCGCTGAGCTCGCGGCGGGCGGCAGCGCGCGGCGCCTCGCCGCGGCCGATGCCGCCGCCGGGCCAGCCGAGACGGCGGCGATAGGAATGGCGCAGCATCAGGATGCGCCCCTGGTGCCAGACCGCCACCACGGCGCCGTTGTGCTGCGGCCGGCGCAAGAACCACCAGAGGCGGAACACGCGATATCCCAGCCTGTAGGCGAGACGTACCGCCCCATCGACCGCCGCCCCCATCGCGCTCCCCCGCTCGCCGCGCCGCCCGCCTCACGCTAGCGAGGCCGCGCCGCGCGTCAAAGCCCGTAGTGGGCCTGCAGCACGCTGAGCGCGCCCACCAGGATCCCCGAGGCGGTATCAGGCTTCATCGCCTTGCCGCCCCAGCCGGCGCGGAGTGCCCAGTCCTTCAGCGAGCGCTCCTCACCTACCACATGCCAGAGGCAGGAGCCCGCCGGCGACGCGCGGCCGCCGAGAGCCCGCATGACGCCATCGACCCGCTTGCGCGCCTCCGCCTGGCGCTCGCTCACATGGAGCTCGCGCACCGTCTCCGGCACCTTGGCCACGTCGACGGCGCGGAGCGGATCGAGGCTGGCGAGGCGGAAGAGCACGCGGAAGGTCTCGCCCGCCTCGCGCATCGCCGCGGTGATGGTGTGGCGCCGCTCCATCTGCTGCAGCGTGTCGGGCGCATGGAACGGGCGCGCCGGCCGTCCCCCCTCGTCGGCGATGGCGCGTGGCAGCCGCTCCACCTCGCGCCGCGCCCACCGCTCCGGCGGCGGCAGCACCACCGCCTCGCCGCCCGCGCGCCGCCGCCGGTCCCGCGCCATGCTCACTCCTCCCCACGCGGCTCGAGCGGCCGAACGTCGAGGAGAGCGCGCAGCTCGTCCTCCGCCTCGGGCAGCAATTCCGGCAGCGCCGCCTCCCTGAGATATCGAAGCTCGGGCGGCGGCGGGGGCGCCTCGACGTCACCGGCAAGCGCCAGCTCGCTCTCCGGCGCGGCCGCGCAGCGGGCGAGATGGCGCGCGCAATAGGCGCTCCCCGGGACGGCCGGCGCATTGCAGAAGGGGTCGGCGCCGCCAAAGCGCCAGCGCGCCGTCACGATGAACGAACACTGAGATCGGGTATCAGCCGGGTTGACCATCCCGTTTTCATTGACGGCAGTCGCGTCGCGCGCTATCTTAGTTCTTGATTTGTTCTCAATATACTCGCGTCCCTTCCTACTTTCGCATGCACCCCTATGGAACATGATGCCGCCTCCATACCGACTGTGACCGCTCAGAACAAATCGTGTACGCTGTTTGCGGTCACCGGTCAACACATAAAGCGTATCGCGATTCAGGGCACGCGCGTACAGACTGCGCGGATGGCGGAGGTTTCTGCGGTTTCGCGCCGATTGAAGCAGTTGCGGCAACGCACCGGCCTGTCGATCCGACAGGTGGCGGAGGCGCTCGGCATGGAGCACGGCTCCAGCTATCAGCACTACGAGGACCGCTTCAAGAAGCCGCTGATGCCGCTCGACCTGGTGCTGAAGCTGGTGCCGATCTTCGAGCCCCGTGGCGTCGAGGCGGCGGAGCTCTTCGCGCTGGCGGGCGTCGACGGCAGTGGCCAGCGCCCGCTGGCGACCGGCCGCAATGACCCCGGCGCCGCCACGCTGCGGATCGAGGAGCTCGACGTGCGCGCCGGCGCCGGCAGCGGCCTCACCGACGGCGGCAGCCGCCCGGTGGCGGAGTGGCAGATCCCCAGCGAGATCATCCGCAGCTACACGACCGCGCCGGCGGCGGAGCTGCGCATCATCACCGTGCTCGGCGACAGCATGGAGCCGACGCTGATGCCGGGCCAGCGCGCCCTCGTCGATACCGGCGACCGGCGCCCGAGCCCGCCCGGCATCTTCGTGGTCTGGGACGGGCTGGGATTGGTCGTGAAGCGCGTGCAGCTTCTGCCGCACACCGACCCGCCCAGGGTCAAGATCACCTCGGATAACCAAGCCTACGAGCCCTACGAGCGCAGCCTCGACGAGGCCTACATCCAGGGCCGCGTCATCGGCCAGTGGCGCTGGCTCTGATGGAGGACGAAGCCGAAAGTGTGATCATCCGGGGCCGCGACGCGGATCTCATCGCCTTTCGGCCGATTCCCTGGCCGTACACTCCCTATGGCTCGCCCGCGGCGGTCACGGTCATCGCGAGTACCGTCCGAGCGGAGCTGCAGACCGAGCTCCAATATCTCGGCGAGTTCGAGAAGCGGCTGGAGAGTCTTTCGTCGACCCTCTCCGGCGAAGCACCCCTTTGGTCCGAGGGCGACTTCAAGATGGTGCTGCG
This sequence comes from Allostellaceae bacterium, assembly GCA_035523855.1. Classification (GTDB taxonomy): domain Bacteria; phylum Pseudomonadota; class Alphaproteobacteria; order ATCC43930; family CGMCC-115725; genus DASZHJ01. The sequence continues at coordinate 12,330 of DATKPX010000014.1, read as the reverse complement.
GGGGAATGGTCGCGGCGGCGTTCAGATCGCGGGCAGCATGATCGCCCGCCACGGACCGCCCAAGGTCGAGCTTTCCTTCGAGACGGATACCGACCAGACATTCCTCCCGAAGATTCTGGCCGACATGCGACGCTTGTTTCTGGTCGATCCGCCGCCCGGCACGCAGCTCTATATTCCGGTCAGCATCCGAATAGTGCGCGAGAGCAAGCGGGATTGAGCCGATGACAAGAGCGCCTTCTCACGCGGTCGGCAGCCGATAGCCGGCGAAGATCTCGCGCAGCCGCGTCTTCAGGATCTTGCCTGTCGCCGTGTGCGGGATCTCGGTGACGAAGGCGACGTCGTCGGGCACCGCCCATTTGGCGAGCCTGGCGCGGAGGAAGTCGAGGATCGCCTCCTTCTCCGGCCGGCGCCCCTCCTTCGGCACCACCACGAGCAGCGGCCGCTCCGCCCATTTCGGATGCGGCAGGCCGATCACCGCCGCCTCCTGCACGTCGGGGTGACCGATCGCCGCGTTCTCCACGTCGATGGAGCTGATCCATTCGCCGCCGGACTTGATCACGTCCTTGCGGCGGTCGACGATCTGCAGATAGCCGTCGGGATCGATGGTGCAGACATCGCCGGTGCGGAACCAGCCCTCCTCGTCATAGGCCGGGCGCGTCGCCGCCTCGTCGTTGAAATAGGCGCCCATGATCCAGGGACCGCGCACCAGCAGCTCGCCGCGCGACGTGCCGTCATGGGGCTGCACCCTGCCCTCCGCGTCCACCAGCTTCATCTCGACCGAATAGAGCGCGCGGCCCTGCTTCACCTGGATCTTCTCGCGCGCCTCCCGGGGAAGATCGGCGAATTTCGCTTTCAAGGTGCAGACCGAGCCCACCGGGCTCATCTCCGTCATGCCCCAGCCCTGGATGGCGCGCACGCCGTGCTTCTCCTCGAAGGTCTTGATCATGGCGAGCGGCGCCGCCGAGCCGCCGATCAGCAGCCGCTTCAGGTGGTCGAGCCGCTTGCCGCTGTCGTCGAGATACTTGAGGAAGCCGAGCCAGATCGTCGGCACGCCGAGGCCGATGCTGACGCGCTCCGCCTGGAAGAGATCGTAGAGGCTCTCGCCGTCCATCTTGGGGCCGGGGAACACCAGCTTGGCGCCGCCCATGGCGGTGGCATAGGGGATCCCCCAGGCGTTGACATGGAACATCGGCACCACGGGACAGACCGACTCCCACATGGCGACCGAGGTGTTGTTCGCCATGCAGCAGGAGAAGGCGTGCAGCACGGTGGAGCGGTGCGAGTAGAGCACGCCCTTGGGATTGCCGGTGGTGCCGGAGGTGTAGCAGAGCGAGGAGGCCGTGTTCTCGTCGAAGTCCGGCCAGTCCATGTCAGGCGTTTCCGCCGCCAGCAGCTCCTCGTAGCAGAGCAGGCCCGGCAGATCGATCGCGGGCATGTGCGCCCGGTCGGTCATCGCGACGAAGTGCCGGACCGGCTTCCACTCCGCCGCCAGCTTCTCCACCAGCGGCGCGAAGCTCAGATCGAAGAAGACGACCTGATCCTCGGCGTGATTGACGATGTAGCGGAGCTGGTCCGGGAAGAGCCGCGGGTTGATGGTGTGGCAGACGGCGCCGATGCCGGAGACACCGAAATAGAGCTCGTAGTGGCGGTAGCCGTTCCAGGCGAGGGTGCCGACACGGTCGCCGACGCCGATGCCCAGCCGCTTCAGCGCCTTCGCCAGCTGCTTCGAGCGCCGCTCCGCCTCGGCGTAGGTATAGCGGTGGATCGGCCCCTCATTCGTGCGGGAGACGATCTCGGTGTCCGCGTGATACTGGCCGGCATACTCGATCAGGCTCTGGATCAGCAGCGGCCGATCCATCATCAACCCGCGCATCTCTCGCCTCCCCGCGTTCGAGGGTGTTAACCCTTCTTCGTCAGCGCCCTGTTCTACAGAGAATCTAGCGGGATTCCGCGCCGCAAGCGAGATCGGAATGGGACGCCGGGGCGCGATCGCGTGGACAAGCCCGGCGCGATGCTGCAACTTTTTCGCCGACACATCGGAGGAGAACGGGAATGAGCTCGGCCAAGGGAAAGATCGGCGTGGTGGGCGCGGGGCTGATGGGCGCGGAGATCGCCCTCGTCTATGCGCTCGGCGGCTATGACGTGCTGCTGACCGACCGCGGCGAGAGCGAGCTGCGGTCGGCGCTCGACCGCCTCGCCGGGATTCTCGACAAGGGCATCGGCCGCGGCTTCTACCAGGAGACGGAGAAGCCGGCGACGCTGGCGCGCATCGCCATCACCACCGACCTCGCGCGCTTCTCCGACCGCGACATGGTGACCGAGGCGGTGTTCGAGGACGAAGCGGTGAAGGCGGAGATCTACCGCACGCTCGACCGCGTCTGCCGGCCCGACGCCCTCATCGCCAGCAACACCTCCAGCATCGCGATCTCGGCGCTCGCGTCCTATCTGAGCCCGGAGCGCCGGCCGAACTTCCTCGGCACCCATTATTTCTCGCCGGTCTCGCGCATGAAGCTGGTGGAGGTGATCCCGCAATTCGACACCTCGGAGCCCGCGGTCGGGCGCGCGATGGAGTACTGCCGCGCCGCCGGCAAGACGCCGATCCGCGTCAAGGACGTGGTGGGCTTCGCGGTCAACCGCGTGCTGCACGCCTTCGTCATCGAGGCGATCAAGCTCGTCGAGGAAGGCGTCGCCACGCCCGAGGACATCGACCTCGCCTGCAAGCTCGGCCTCGGCCATCCGATCGGCCCCTTCGAGCTGATGGACGTCACCACCTCGAGCCTCTGCCTGCAGGTGCAGGAGATCCTGCAGGACGCCTATGGCGAGCGCTTCCGCCCGCCGGCGCTGCTGAAGCAGCGGGTGAAAGCCGGCTATCTCGGCCGCAAGGCCGGCCGCGGCTGGCTCAAGAGCGCGGAGCGGAAGCGCTAGGCCGCGCCGCTACTTCCCGCCGCGCGCCTCCTTCAGCGCCTCCAGGATCGCGATCAGGCAGCGGTCGCGCTCGGCGGCGAGCTCAGGGATGGAGCGGCCGGCGGCTTCCTGGTCGACGCCGTCGATGATCATCTGCTGCAGCTTCGGCGTCATCTCGGGATTGCCGAGGGCGGGCCACCAGTCATGCGACTGCGGCACGCCCAGATGCGGCATGAAGTGGCGCATGCCGCCGACGCCGCCGGCGAGATGGAAGGTCAGGTGCGGCCCCATGATCGCCCAGCGCAGGCCGGGCCCATAGGCGATGCCGGCGTCGACATCCTCGACGCTCGCCACGCCCTCCGCCACCAGATGCACCGCCTCGCGCCAGAGCGCCGCCTGCAGGCGGTTGACGAGATGGCCCGTCACCTCCTTGCGGATATGGATCGGCCGCTTGCCGATCTCGCGGTAGAAGGCGAGCGCGCGCTCGATGGTCTGGGGCGCGGTCTTCTCGCCGCCCACCACCTCCACCAGCGGGATCATGTGCGGCGGGTTGAAGGGATGGCCGATGATGCAGCGCTCGGGATGCCGGCAGCGCTGGGCGATCTGGCTGATGAGGATGCCGGACGAGCTCGAGGCGAGGATCACCTCGGGCGGCAGCGCGCGATCGAGCCGCTCGAAGAGCTCGACCTTGAGGTCGAGGCGCTCGGGGCCGCTCTCCTGCACGAAGCTCGCCCCTTCGAGCGCCGCCACGGGATCGCGCACGAAGGTGATCCGGTCCGGCGAGGCGTCCGGCGCCAGGCCGAGGCGCGACAGCGCGATCCAGGCAGTCTTCACATAGCTTCGCAGGAACTCCTCGCCCTTGGGGGCGGGATCGCTCGCGGTCACCGAATATCCGCGCGACAGGAAATAGGCGGCCCAGCTCGCGCCGATGGTGCCGGCGCCGATGATGGCAACGTGCTTCTGCGGCATTCAGGTCTCCCCCCTTTCAGAGATTCTTGAAGAAGGCACGGATCTCGCGGACCGCGAGCTCCGGCTTCTCGTAGTGGACGAAGTGACCGGCTTCGGCGGCGGTGCCGACCTTGGCATGGCTGAAGTACTCGCCGATCCGGTCGCTCCACTCGCTCTTGAGGACGGGATCGCGCTCGCCCCAGAGCACGCGCGTCGGTACGACGATCGGCGCCGGCGCTGGAAGCTCGCCGCGCAGCATCGCCAGCCGCGCCTTCCAGGCGCTGATGTACCAGTTGAAGCCGCCCTGGAGATTGCCGGGCTTCATGAAGTTGTCGACCCAGGCCTCGAGATCCTCGTCGAAGGCGTGGGGATCGTGCGCCCAGTGGCTGAGGAAGTGCCGGAAGTAGAGGCGGCAGGCGTCCCGGGAGCTGCCGACCAGCGCCGCCGCCATGGGCAGGCGATGGAAGGACTGGTACCAGATCTCGATCAGGTGCTCCGGCGCCGCGGCGCGCGCACCCATGCCGGGATAAGGGCAGTTGAAGAAGAAAAGCCCGCGCAGCCGCTCCGGCCGCGACCGCGCCAGGCTCTGGGCGGCATAGGCGCCGACGTCATGGGAAACGATGCCGACGCGCTGCAGCCCCAGCCCGTCGATGAGCGCCAGCATGTCCGCCGCATGCACATCGGCGCCCGCCTCGTCCGAGGGAGCCATGGTCGGCTTCTCGCTGTCGCCGAAGCCGCGCAGATCCGGCGCGATGACGTCGAAGTCGCGCGCGAGATCGGGGATCACCTTCCGCCACGCGTACCAGAACTCCGGCCAGCCGTGCAGCAGCAGCAGCGGCTCTCCCCGCCCCTCGCGCACATAGTGCAGCCGGATGCCGTTCGCCTGGATGAACTGCGACTTGAACGCCGCCATCGCCGCCTCCGCTTACTGGGAGCGGAGCATTGTTTCGCGCTCGGACGGCGAAAGCAACGGGATCGCCGCCCCGGCAGCTACACCTTGGCGAGCGCCTGCTCCAGGTCGCCGATCAGGTCGGCCGCGTCCTCCAGCCCGACCGAGAGCCGCACCAGGCCGGGATCGATGCCGAGGGTCTGCTTCTCGGCGTCGCTGAGGCGCTGGTGCGTGGTGGTCGCGGGATGGGTGATCAGGCTCTTGGCGTCGCCGAGATTGTTGGAGAGCTTGATGATGCGGAGCGCGTTCTGGAACTTGAACGCGCCTTCCTTGCCGCCGCCGACGGTGAAGGTGACGAGATTGCCGCTGCCGGACATCTGCTGGCGCGCGAGGCGATGCTGCGGATGGCTCTCGAGGCCGGGATAGTAGGTGCGCTCGACCCTCGCATGGCGATCGAGGAAGGCGGCGACTTCGCCGGCATTGCGCACGTGCTGCGCCACGCGGAGCGGCAGGGTCTCCAGGCCCTTCACCAGCAGCCAGGCGTTGAACGGGCTGAGCGCCGGGCCGGTGTGGCGGAGGAAGGGCGAGAGCTGCTCGCCGATGAATTTCTTCGACCCCAGCACGGCGCCGCCGAGGCTCCGGCCCTGGCCGTCGATGTGCTTGGTGGCGGAATAGACGACGACGTCGGCGCCGAGCGCCAGCGGCTTCTGCAGCAGCGGCGTCGCGAAGACGTTGTCGACGACGAGGAGCGCGCCCGCGTCATGGGAGAGCTGCGCCACCGCCCTGAGATCGACGAGCTCCAGCGTCGGATTGGAGGGCGTCTCGCAGAAGACCGCCTTGGCCGGCGTCGAGAGCGCGCGGCGCCAGGCGTCGAGGTCGCGGCCGTCCACCAGCTCGGTCTTGATCCCATAGCCCGGCAGGATGGTGTTGAGGATGTAGAGGCAGGAGCCGAAGAGCGCGCGGGACGCCACCACCCGGTCGCCGGCCTTGAGGAATGAGGCGAGCGCGGCAAAGACCGCCGCCATGCCGCTCGCCGTGGCGCGACAGGCCTCGGCGCCTTCGAGCAGCCGGAGCCGCTCCTCGAACATGCTGATGGTGGGGTTGGCGTAGCGCGAATAGACGTAGCGCGAGCCGTCGTTCTTGAAGGCGGATTCCGCCTCCTCGGCGCTGCCATAGACATAGCCCGAGGTCATGTAGATGGCCTCGCTGGTCTCCAGATGCTGGCTCCGGAGCGCGCCGCCATGAACCAGCAGCGTGCCGAGCCGGGCGTTGTCGGGGAGCGCGGAAGTGTCGGACATCGGTCGTCTCCATCAGAGGCGCCGGCCCGGCCAACAAAAAACCCTGGCCCGCATGAGGTCCAGGGTTCCGACGGGAACTCCGACCTTTTAGCGGTTGGTTTTACGTGGTCGCAAGCCGGTCGGCCAAATCACCACGAAGCGTTGGGGAGGTAACGCCTTCCGGCGGCCGGTGTCAAGCCCGGCCGCCCAGGCCGCTACATCACCAGCTTGCCCGCCACGATGATGAGCGCCGCCGCCAGCAGCGCGCGCAGCACGGGATCCGGCACGCGGCCGGCGACATAGCTGCCGAGGAGGATCCCGGGCACCGAGCCCAGCAGCAGCGAGCCCAGGAGATGGGTGTCGATCGAGCCCATGATCCAGTGGCCGACGCCGGCAACGAAGGTGAGCGGCACCGCATGGGCGATATCGGAGCCGACGATGCGCGCCGTCGACATGCGGGGATAGAGCAGGATCAGGCCGGTGACGCCGATGGCGCCGGCGCCCACCGAGGAGATCGACACCAGCACTCCCAGCAGCGCACCCATGGCGACGGTCGCCTGCCGCGTGCGGCGCGGATCGAGCTCGCCGACGCGAGAGCCGTAGAGGGAGAGGATCCTGCGGCGGAAGATCAGCGTCAGCGCGGTGACGAAGAGCGCGATGCTCAGCATCGTCGTGATCGCCGTCTGCACGCCGGCTGCCGAGAGATCGAACTTCGACAGCACGAAGAGCGTGAGCGCCGTCATCGGCACGCTGCCGGCGGCGAGGCGTCCCACCACCCGCCAGTCGACCGTGTGATTGAAGCCATGCACCAGGGTGCCGCCGGTCTTGGTGACCGACGCATAGAGGAGATCGGTGCCGACCGCGGTCGCCGGATGGACACCGAACAGCAGGATCAGGATCGGCGTCATCAGCGAGCCGCCGCCGACGCCGGTCATGCCCACGAGCATGCCGACGAAGAAGCCGGAGATCGAGTAGAGGAAATCGATGGTGTGCGCTGCCTGCATCGCCTCACCCTTGCCGGCGCCCGTCCGACGCCGCCCCGATCATTCCACAGTGTAAAATATTATCATATCACATAATATTGCCGTCATTCGGTCATCGGCCGAGCGTGGTTCCGCTCCTCGGACTAAGATAGGCCGATAACCGGCAGCGGTCGCGATCGCCGCGTCGCCAGGGCTTTTTACCCAGCAAAAGGGGGGCATATGAGCTTGTTCGATCTCACCGGCAAGACGGCGGTCGTCACCGGATCCTCGCGCGGCATCGGCCGCGCCATCGCCGAGCAGTTGGCGGCGCAGGGCGCCAAGGTGGTGATCTCCAGCCGCAAGGCCGGTCCCTGCGAAGAGGTCGTCGCCGAGATCAAGACGGCCGGCGGCACGGCGATGGCGATCCCCTGCCACGTCGGCGACAAGGCGCAGCTCGAGGCGCTGGTGGCGCGCACGCGCGAGGCATTCGGCCCGATCGACATCCTCGTCTGCAACGCGGCGGTCAATCCCTATTACGGGCCGCTCATCGACATCCCCGACGAGGCCTATGACCGCACGATGAACACCAACGTGCGCAGCAGCCTGTGGCTCGCCAAGCTGGTGCAGCCGGAGATGGCGGCGCGCAAGGACGGCGTCATCATCCTGGTCTCCAGCATCGCCGGCATCCGCGGCAGCGCCATGCTGGGCGCCTATGCGATCTCCAAGGCGGCCGACCTGCAGCTCGCGCGCAACCTCGCGATCGAATGGGGCGAGCACAACATCCGCGTCAACTGCGTCGTGCCGGGCCTGATCAAGACCGACTTCGCCCGCGCGCTCTGGGAGAACAAGGAGCTCCTGGAGCAGACCATCCGCAACACGCCGCTGCACCGGATCGGCGACCCCGTCGACATCGCCGGCGCCGCCGTCTTCCTCGCCTCCGCCGCCGGCCGCTTCGTCACCGGCCAGGCGATCGTCGCCGATGGCGGCGTCACCATCGCGGGAAGGCTTTAGGCGATGGCGGGGGGCGCAATGCGTCCTTCGACGCGCTGCGCTTCGCTCCGCTTGCTCAGGATGAGGAGCTTGGGAGACCGGGGAAAGAAAACCTCCTCATCCTGAGCAAGCGGAGCGCGTCGAAGGACGCAGGATGCCGGCCCCGCCCCTACAGAGACCGGATCGAGTAGATCACCTCGCCCTTGAACTTCTTCTGCTCCGGGACCCACGGGAAATAGATCACCCATTGGAGATGCAGCATGGCGCCGGCCGGCTTCAGGCCGGCGAATTCCCTCACGAGCTTGCCGGTCATGTTGACCACGTCGAGCACGCCCTGCGGCCCGACCACCAGCGCCTGCGGCACCCACTGCATGCCCTCGAGCGAGCTCAGGAAAATGCGGTAGAACTCGACCGCCTTGGCCTGGCCTTCCCAGCGCTGCCCGGTGGGCAGCTCCAGCACGCAATCCTCGGTGAAGACGCCGAGCATGAGCGCCATCTGCCTCTTGAACTGATCCTCGGTGAAGGGCCTGAACAGCACCTCCTCCGCGTGGACATGCGTGAGCCAGGCGCGCCGGACGTCATCGTAGCTTTCCTGCGTCACGCCCCAGGTGATCGGCTTGCCCTTGAAGCGGGGATCGGCCAGCAGCTCGGCGACGGGATCCGTGCTCATGATGCTCATGCGATCTCGAACAGGCCGGCGGCGCCCATGCCGCCACCGATGCACATGGTGACCACCACGTGGCGCGCCTTGCGCCGCCTGCCCTCGACGAGCGCGTGGCCGAGGAGGCGGGCGCCGCTCATGCCGTAGGGATGGCCGACCGAGATCGCGCCGCCGTCGACATTGTACTTGTCGGGATCGATGCCGAGGCGGTCGCGGCAGTAGAGGCACTGCACCGCGAAAGCCTCGTTGAGCTCCCAGAGATCGATGTCGTCGATCTTGAGCCCGTGGCGCTCCAGCAGCCTGGGGATCGCGAAGACCGGGCCGATCCCCATCTCGTCGGGCTCGCAGCCGGTCACCACCAGGCCGCGGTAGATGCCGAGCGGCTCGAGGCCGCGCTTCTCCGCCAGCTTCGCGTCCATCACGACGCAGGCGGAGGCGCCGTCGGAGAGCTGGCTCGCGTTCCCCGCGGTGATGTGGCCGCCCTCGCGCACCGGCTTCAGCGCCGCGAGGCCCTTGGCGGTGGTGTCGGCGCGCGGGCCCTCGTCCTGGGTCAGCGTCACCGGCTCGGTCCATTTGCGGCCGGTCTCCTTGTCGCTCATCGCCTTGATCGTCGGCAACGGCGCGATCTCGGCGTCGAAGCGGCCGGCCTTCTGCGCCGCCGCCGTGCGCTGCTGGCTCATGAGCGCGAACTCGTCCTGCTTCTCCCGCGTCACCTGGTAGCGGCGCGACACCACCTCGGCGGTATCGATCATCTGCATCCAGAGCTCGGGCTTCTTCTGCATCAGCCACTCCTCGGTGGCGGTCGCCATGTTGGTGGTGTTCTGCACCAGGCTGATGGATTCGACGCCGCCCGCCACCATGACGGGGACGCGGTCCACCATGATGCGCTGGGCGGCGATGCTGACCGCCATCAGGCCGGAGCTGCAGAAGCGGTTGACGGTCTCCCCGGCGGTGCTGACCGGCAGGCCGGCGCGGATCGCCGCCAGCCGCGCCACGTTGTTGCCGGTGACCCCCTCGGGAAAGCCGCAGCCGATGACGACGTCCTCCACCTCGGCGGGATCGACTTTCGCGCGCTCCACCGCCTTCTGGATCACGTGGCCGGCGAGCGTCGCCCCGTGCGTCATGTTGAAGGCGCCGCGGAACGCCTTGCCGATGGGGGTGCGCGCGGTCGAGACGATCACCGCTTCATGCATGGCGAATTTCCTCCTGGTTCTGCTCGGCGCCAGAGCATGACCCCGAAAAGTGGATGCCGGTTTTCGGAAGCGATCATGCTCAAACAAAAAACTAGAGCCCGGTTCTGATTCTATCAGAACCGATAAGGCTCTAGGAAACGCGGTTATCGCGCCGCTGGCAAGGCCGCGTTACCGCGGCGCTGGACGGCGGGCATCGCGCTCCGGCAGCATGAAGCGAAACCGAGCCGGGAGGACTTTCGATGCGCCGTTTCCCCAGCCTTGCCGCCCTCAAGAGCGCCGTCGGCGAGAGCCTCGGCACCAGCGACTGGGTGGAGGTCACGCAGGAGCGGATCGACCGCTTCGCCGAGGTCACCGGCGACCACCAGTGGATCCATGTCGATCCCGTGCGCGCGCGGCAGACGCCGCTCGGCGGCACCATCGCGCACGGCTACCTGACGCTGTCGCTGATCCCTGCCATGGTCTACAGCCTCTACGACGTGGATGGCGTCGGCTCGAAGCTCAACTACGGCTCGAACCGGATCCGCTTTCCGGCGCCGGTGCCGAGCGGCAGCCGCGTCCGCACGCATCTGAAGCTGCTCGCCACCGAGGACGCCGAGGGCGGCGCGCTCCGCGTCATCTCCGAGGCGGTGGTGGAGCGCGAGGGCGCCAGCAAGCCGGTCTGCGTCGCCGAGCTGGTGACGCTGTTCCTGCCGGCGGGATGACTTACCATCTAAATCACCTTGACTGGTGATAATCGCGAGGCCAGCATGGGCCTCCCGCGCGACCACAGGAGCGCCCGCCCATGCCGCCTTCCGCCGATCTCGGACGCAAGCTGATTGCCCGCATCTGGCATGGCCAGACCCGCGCCGCCATCGCCGAGGAGTACACGCGCTATCTCTACGAGAACGGCGTCCGCAAGATCGCGGCGATCCCCAACAACCGCGGCACCCAGATGCTGCGCAAGGTCGAGGGCGGCATCGGCGACTTCACGGTGATCTCCTATTGGGATTCCGTGGAGGCGATCAAGCAGTACGCCGGCGAGGACTACGAGAAGACCAACGTGCTGCCGCGCGACCCCGAATACCTGCTCGAGGTCGAGCCCAAGGTCCGCCACCTGGAGGTGCTGGTGAACGACTGGACGCCGGCGCGGTAGGAGCTAATCGTCGGCGGCGGTCTTGCCCTGCTGCGCGAGCCAGGTGGCGTAGTCGACCCGCTTCACGTCGAAGCGGTCGGTGATGTGCGCATAGGCGTTGCCGGAGAGGCGGCCCACCGGCTTCAGCTTGTCGATCAAGACATGATTGCGCTCGCCCAGCACGTCGTCATGGATGTGGAAGCGCAAGACCTCGCCGACGATGATCGAGCGCTTGCCGTTCTCGCCGAAGCGCAGCTCCTCGACGAGCTTGCACTCCATGTTGACCGGCGATTCCGCGATGCGCGGCGATTTCACCGCCGAGGACGGCACCGCGGTCAGGTTCGCGTGCTTCAGCTCGTCGACGCCGGGCGGGACGTCGACGGCGCAGATGTTCTGCCGCTCGGCGATCGCCTCGCTCACCACGTTGACGACGAATTCCCGGGTCGCGCGGATGTTGCGGACGGTGTCCTTGGGCGCGCCGGCGCGCTCCTCGATGCCGATGATCAGGATCGGCGGATCGTGGCTGAAACAGTTGAAGAAGCTGAAGGGCGCCGCGTTGTAGACGCCCTTCTCGTCGATCGAGGTGACGAGCGCGATCGGCCGCGGCACCACCGAGCCGATCAAGAGCTTGTAGCGCTCGCGCGGGTCGAGCGTCTCGAAGTTGAATTCCATGTGCTTACTCCGGTGGATGCTTACTCCGGCGGCAGGACGGCGCCCGTCTGCGAGGTGATGATGCCATAGTGCTCGATCCGCCGGTGCTGGGCGAAGTTGAACACCGTGCTCTTGATGAATTTGCATTTGTCGAAATCGAGCTCGGCGATGACCAGCTCGTCGCCTTCGGTCTCGGCCAGCGCCACGATCTCGCCGTTGGGATCGACGATGCAGCTGCCCGCCAGCATCGGCACCTTCTCCTCCACCCCGCCCTTGGCGGTGCCGATCACGTAGGTGCCGTTCTGATAGGCGCCGGCCTGCATGCTGAGGTGATTGTGGAACATGCGGAGCCGGGCGCCCTCGGGGGCGACGCCGTTCTCCGACGGCGTGTTGTAGCCGAGCATGACCAGCTCGACGCCTTTGAGGCCCATGACGCGGAAGGTCTCCGGCCATCGCCGGTCGTTGCAGATGCACATGCCCATGACGTGGTCCATGGTGCGCCAGACCGGGAAGCCCAGATTGCCGACCTCGAAGTAGCGCTTCTCCAGATGCTGCCACGGCCGCTGCGGCTCGTATTCCGAATGGCCGGGCAGATGCACCTTGCGGTACTTGCCGACGATCTTGCCGCGCTGGTCCACGATGATCGAGGTGTTGTAGCGGTGGGTGACGCCGCCCTCGACGATCTTCTCGCAGTATCCCAGATAGAAGCCGATGCCGAGCGCCTCTGCCGCCTCGAACAGGCGC
>DATKPX010000013.1:0-11586 GCA_035523855.1 Allostellaceae bacterium | reverse complement strand
CTCGGCGAGAGCGGCGGCGGCACGACCGCGCTTTCCCTGATGCAGCTCGATCGCCTCGACGATCTGCCTTCCCACCGTATAGACGGGATTGAGCGAGGTCATCGGCTCCTGGAAGATCATCGCAATATCGTTGCCGCGGATCGCCCGCATGGTGGGCTCCTCGACCGCGAGGAGGTCGCGAACGGCGCCGTCCTTGCCGCGGAACGGCGCCGTGCCGCCGGCGATGCGGCCGGGCGGGCTCGCGACGAGGCGCATCAGAGCAAGGCTGGTCACCGATTTGCCGGAGCCGGATTCGCCCACCACCACCACCGTCTCGCCGCGGTCGATGGTGAGCGAGACGCCGTCGACTGCGCGCACCACGCCTTCCTCGCCGGCGAACTCCACCCGGAGATCGCTGAGCTCCAGCAGCCGGTCCGGATTCATCGCGCTCACGCCTTGCGCCGGCGCGGATCGAAGTGGTCGCGCAGCGCGTCGCCGAAGAGATTGAAGCCGATCACCACCACGAAGATGGCGAGGCCCGGAAAGGTGGCGATCCACCACGCGGTGAGGAAATAGCCCTGTCCTTCCGCCAGCACCGCGCCCCAGTCCGGCGAGGGCGGCTGCGCGCCAAGGCCGAGGAAGGAGAGCCCGGCAGTCTCCACCACCACCGATCCCGCCTGCAAGGTGGCCATGACCAGGACCGGCGTGAAGCTGTTGGGGAGGATGTGGCTCAAGGTGATGCGCAGCTTGCTGGCGCCGATCGCCTGGGACGCCAGCACGTATTCCGTCGTCTTCACCGCCAGCACCTGGCCGCGGATGAGCCGCGCGTATTGCGGCGTATAGACGACGCCGATGGCGATCATGGAATTGAGCAGGCTCGGCCCCAGCGCCGCCACGATGATGAGGGCGAGCAGCAGATAGGGAAAGGCCAGCAGCACGTCGACAGCACGCATCACGGCGCTGTCCGCCCATTCGCCGTAGACGCCGGCGACCAGGCCCATGGCGCATCCGGCGATGAGCGCGATGCCGTCGGCGACCAGGATCGCCAGCAGCGCCGTGCGCGAGCCCACCATGACGCGGCTCAGCACGTCGCGGCCGTACTGGTCGGCGCCGAAAGGATGCTCGAGGGAGGGACCGGTGAGCGCGCTGGAGAGATCCTGGTCGTAGGGGTCATAAGGCGCAATGGCCGGCGCCAGCGCCGTCAGCAGCAGAAAGGCGAGCACGATGGCGGCGCCGATCCGCGCCGTCGGGCGGCGCAGCAGGCGGGCGAAATCACGCCTCCGCGAGGCGACGGCCGGCACCGGCGCGACGTCGACGGCGCTCATCGGTAGCGGATCCGCGGATCGAGGAAGGCGTAGCTGAGATCCACCAGCAGGTTCACCAGCACGAAGAGGAAGGCGGTGAGGAGCGCCGCCGCCTGCACGACGGGATAGTCGCGGGTGAGGATCGCGTTCACCATCAGCCGCCCAAGGCCGGGGAGCGAGAAGATCGTCTCCGTCAGCACCGCGCCCGAGAGCAACAGCCCCAGCTGCAGCCCGATCACGGTGACGACGGGGATGAGCGCGTTGCGCAGCACGTGGCGCAGCACCACCCTGCCCTCCGGCAGGCCCTTGGCGCGCGCGGTGCGCACGTGGTCGGCGCTCCCCATGGTCAGCATCTCCGAGCGGGTGATGCGGGTGATGAGCGCCAGCGGAATGGTGGCGAGGGTCGCCGCCGGCAGCAGCAGGTATTTGAGGCTGATGAGCACCAGGTACGGACTGCCGGCGATCAGGCTGTCCACCACCGACATGCCGGTGATCCGCGGCGGCTCGACGCCGATCGGCATCAGCCCGCCGATCGGCAGCCAGTCGAGCGTCGCGCCGAAGACCAGGATCAGCATCAGCCCCAGCCAGAAGATCGGCATCGAGACGCCGAAGAGCGAGACGGTCATCACGGCGTTGTCGAAATGCGAGAGCGGCTTCACGGCCGCGATCACGCCCGCCGGCACGCCCACTGCCACCGCCAGCAGCAGCGCTGCCAGCGAGAGCTGGATGGTCACCGGAAAGGCGGTCCAGACATCGGCGAAGGCCGCGTGGTTGGTGCGCAGCGAGGTGCCAAAATCGCCGCTGAGCGCATCGATGGCGAAGCGGAAGTACTGGACATAGACCGGCTGATCGATGCCGAGCTGGTGCCGCAGCCGCGCCAGCTGCTCGGCGCTGGCGCGCTCGCCCAGCAGCAGCGTCGCCACGTCTCCCGGCAGCACATGCATGGTGAAGAACACCACGATGCTGACGCCGATGAGGACGAAGACGAGCTGTATGAGCCGTCGGGCAACGTACTGCGCCAAGCCCCTGTCCCTTTTTCTCGGTTGGCGAAGTTAGGGATCGCCCGCAAAGCTTGTCAACGGTTGCCGGCCCGCACCGCCGGCGATAGGGTCGGCGACGGATTTTGGAAGGAGGCCCGCTTGCGCATCAGCGAGACCAACTGGAGCCAGATCGAGGCCTATCTGAAGCGCGACGACCGCGCCGTGCTGCCGGTGGGCAGCACCGAGCAGCACGCGCATCTCAGCCTCAACGTCGACGGCATCCTCTCCGAGCGCGTGGCGGCGGAGGCGGCGGAGCCGCTGGGCGTCCCGGTCTTTCCCGTGGTCAACTACGGGATCACGCCCTATTTCATGGCCTATCCCGGGACGGTGACGATGAAGGTCGAGACCTTCCTCCGCGTCATCGGCGACATCGTCGACAGCCTCTACGCGCATGGTTTCCGCCGCATCGTCGTCGTCAACGGCCATGGCGGCAATTCGCCGGCGCAGTCGCTGCTCGGCGAGCGCATGGGCGAGCGGCCCGGCCTCAAGGCGAAGTTCTACAACTGGTACAACGCCCCCAAGACCTGGGCCAAGGTGAAGGAGATCGATCCCGTCGCCTCGCACGCCTCCTGGATGGAGAATTTCCCCTGGACACGGGTCAAGGGCATCCAGCAGCCGACCCAGCGCAAGCCGATGATCGATCTCGACCGCATCCGCTCGATGAACCCGCAAGAGCTGCGCGCCCACATTGGCGACGGCAACTACGGCGGCCACTACCAGAAGAGCGACGCCGAGATGCTGGCGCTGTGGCAGGTGGCGGTGGCGGAGACCCGCGAGGCGATCGAGAGCGGGTGGGAGTGACCAAGTTTAGTTGGCCCCTCTCCGCCGCGAAGCGGGGGAGAGGGGTTATTTCCGATCAATGCTTGAGTCTTCCCACCGCGTTCGAGAGCAGCAGGTAGAGCTTCCCCACATCGGCGGTGACGAAGGTGGCGCCCAGGACATCCTGGTGGTCGCATTCGCGCGCCTGGGCCAACAGGGTCTCGAACTGGTTCAGGTAGCGCAGCACGTAATCGCGGAAGTTCGGATCCTCCTCGAACTTCTGCTTGATGAGGCTCGGCCCTTCGCGGTCCTGCATGCGCAGCAGCTGGCGGGTGAAGATGGCCCGGTCGCCGGAGTGGAAGCGCTTCCAGATCTGGTCCGGGATCTGCTCGTCGAGCACGCGATTCAAATCGACGGCGATCGACTGCAGCGTCTCGATGATGAAGGTGGCGCCCTTGAGGAAGGTGTCCTGCTGCGTCTCGATGGCGGCGCGGCGGACGCGCTCCGCCTGCTCGGCGGCCTCGGTCGCGGTCTTCACCAGCGTGTTGACCTGGGTCTCGAACATGGTGCCGGCGTCGCGGGCGCGGCCGGCGGCGTGCTCGGCGGTGCTGGCGAGATCGGTCGCCTGCCGGCGATAGGTGTCACCCATGTTCTCCAGCCGCTCGAGCGCCTTGTCGGTGGTGGCATTGAGCTCCACCGTCTGGTCCTTGAGGGCGCCCCGCACCTCGGCGATGCGCGCGTTGGCATGCTCCGCCGCCGCCTGCAGGTCGCGCTGCTGGCGCCTGAGCGCCTCGTTCGCCTGGTCGGTGCGGAGCGCCACCGTCTCGCCGATGGCAGAGAGCGCGGTCGCCTGGTTGCGCGCCGCCTCGCTCAGCTCCTTCAAACGCAAGGTCGCGGTCTCGCCGGTGGAGGAGAGCGCCGCCAGCCGGTCGGCATAGATCTCGCCGGCCTCCTCCACCTGCGCCGCGGCGCGATCGGCGGCGGCGGCGAGGTCCTGGGTCTGCTGGCGGAAGACGGCGCCGGAATCCCTGAGCTTGGCGGTCGCGCCGTCGCTGGCGGCGGCCACCTGCTGGCTGCGCTCGAAGAAGCGGTCGCCGAGCTCGACGAGCTTGCCGGCGGTGCGGTCGGCGGCTTCCATCACATCCTGGGCGCGCTCGCGCAGGATCTCGCCGGTCTGGGTCAGGCGCTGCGCCGCGGCGTCGGTGGCGCTCGCCACCGCGCGGCTCTGATCGGCGAGCAGCTGCGCCACCTCCTCGGAGCGGCCGGCGGCGCGCTCCGTCGACTGCGTCACCTCCAGCGAGCCGCTGCGCAGGGTCTCGCTGATGGTGCCGACCTGGGTCGCGAGCTGCTCGGAGAGGCCGCGGAGGTCGCGCACCTGCTGCTGCACCACGATGCCGACCGCGTCGGTCTGGTTGAGCGCCTCGGCGGCGGCTTCCTTGAGCTGGCGCGCCTGCTCGCGGAAGACGTCGCTCACCAGGGATGAACGCTCCACCGCCTGCTCGGAGGACCGGCCCAGCTCCTGCACCTGCTGCTGCAGCAGATTGCGGATTTCCGCCACCTGGGAGCCCACCGCGGTTCGCGCGGTGTTGAGGCGGCCGACTTCCTGGGTGAAGGCCTCCTGCAGCTGCGCCACCTGGGCGGCGGCGTGATCGGCGCCTTCCTTGATGAGGCCCATCTGGCGCGACAGCGTGTCGCCCACATGCTGGATCTGCGCGCTCGCCTCGGCGGCGACGCCGGTTAGTCGATCCGCCTGCTGGTCGAAGCCCTCGCCGGCGCGGCGCACGCGGGCCGCTGCCTGGTCCGCCGTCGCCTGCAGCTCCAGCGCCTGGTTGCGCAGGCCGCCCGCCGCCTCGGTGACGCGCTCCGCCGCCCCCACCGCCGCCGCGTTGAGCGCATCGCCGCTGTCGCGGAAGCTCTCCGCCGCCTGGCGCACCGTGCTGACGCTGCCCTGCGCCACCGAATTGAGGTCCTGGCTGCGCTGGCGGAGCTGCTCGCCGACGGTCTGCAGCCGCACCGAGACCTGCTCCGTCGTCGAGAGCAGCTCGCGCACCTGCAGGCGCAGCGCCTCGCCCACCTCCTCCACCCGCGTCCCCGCCTGCCGGGTGGTCGTGCCGACGTGATCGGCCTGAGTGCCGAAGCCGTCGTTCACTTCCTTGAGGCGCTGCAGCGCCTCGGTGGAGGCGGCGCGCAGGCTCTGCACGTGGCGAGCCAGCGCCGTGCTCAGCTGGTCCGCCTGGTCGCCGGCCTGCTCACTGAAGCGGGTGAGCTCGGTGGTGAAGGTGCGCAGCGCCGTCGCCATCACCTCGCTCTGCGCCGCCGCCTTGCCGGTGGCGACGGTCATGTTCTCGGTGCCGCTCTGCAGCGCGTCGGCGCCGCGCCGCGTGGTGGTGGCGACGCCCACCGTTGCCTGGTCGAGCCGCTCGGAGGCGACCGCCAGCTGCTGCTCCACCTCGCGGCTGCGCTGGGCGATCCGCTCGCCGGCCTTGCTGGCGGCGTCCTCGATGACGCCGTCGAAATCCGCCAGCGTTTCCTTGAGGCGCTCGATCGCGGCGCCGAGACCCTCGGAGGAGCGATCGCCGGCGACGCGGAAGGCATCGATGGTGCGGTCGGCGACACGGTCCATCGCCAGCGCCGCCTCGCGGCTCGCCGCGTTGGCGTTCTCCACCACCTTCTGGCCGCTCGCCGCGGCGAGGTCGAGGCGCTGCGAGGCCAACGCCAGCTGATCGTCGAGCTCCCGGCTGCGCAGCTGCACGCGATCCGCGGCCTTGACGACCGCCGCCTCGATCTGCGCGTCGAAATCCGCGAAGGTCTCGCGCAACCGCTCGATCGCGGTGGCGAGCCCGTCGGTGGAGCGGTCGCCGGCCCCGCGCAGCGCCTCCACGGCACGGTCGCCGGCGGCGCGGAATGCCTCCTGCGCATGGGCGGCGCTGCGCTCCATCGCCTGGGAGGCCTCGCGGCTCGCCATGGTGGCGTTCTCCACCACCTTCTCGCCGCCCGCCGCCGCGAGGTCGAGACGCTGCGAGGCGAGCGTCAGCTGCTGCTCCACCTCGCGGCTGCGCTGGGCGATGCGCTCGGCCGCCTTCGCCACCGCCGCCTCGATCATGCCGTCGAAATCGACGAAGGTCTCCTTGAGCCGCTCCACCGCGCCGGCGAGCCCGTCGGCGGAGCGGTCGCCGGCCGCGCGCATCGCCTCGAGGGTGCGCTCGCTGGCGGCGCGGAATGTCTCCAGCGCCTGGGCGGAGCCGCGCTCCATGGCGAGCGAGCTCTCGCGGCCGGCGGCGGCGGCGTTCTCCACCACCTGCTCACCGGCGACGGCGGCCTGATCGAGCCGCTGGCTGGCGAGCGCCAGCTGCTGCTCCATCTCGCGGCTCTTCTGCGCGATACGCTCGCCGGTCCTGCCGAGCGCCCCTTCGACCTGACCGTCGAAATCCACGAAGGCCGCCTTCAGCTTCTCGATCGAGCCGGCGAGGCTGTCGGCGGAGCGGTCGCCGGCGCCGCGCAAGGTCTCGAGCGCTCGCTCGCTGGCGGCGCGGAAGGCATTGAGCGTCTCGGCGGCGCTGCGCTCGATCGCCTGCACCGCGTCGCGGCTGGCGGCGGTGGCGGTCTCGACGACCCGGTCGCCACCCGCCGCCGCCTGGTCCAGGCGCTGGCTCGCGACCCCCAGCTGCTGCTCGACCTCGCGGCTGCGCGCCGCGATGCGCTCGCCCGCCTTGCCGACCGCGGCCTCGATCATGCCGTCGAAGTCGGCGAAGGTCTCCCGCAGCCGGTCGACCGCGGCGGAGAGCCCGTCGGTCGAGCGGTCGCCCACCGCGCGGAGCGCGTCGAGCGTGCGCTCGCCGGCGGCCTGGAACGCCGCCAGCGCGCTCTCGGAGGCGCGCTGGATCGCCTGGGCGCTCGCGCGGCCGGCGTCGGCAGCATCCTCGGCCACTTTCTCGCCGCCCGCCGCGAAGGCACGGCCGACGGTCATCTCCACCACCGAGACCTGGCCGGCGAGCCGCTCGGTGGCGGCGGTCAAGTCGCGCTGCACCGCCTGCTCCACCGCCTGGGCGTGGCTCTGCAGCGCCTGGCTCAGCTTGCCGACATGGTCGGCGACCGTGACCAGGTCGCCCTCGGCGCGCTCGACCCGCTCGGCGGCCTCGGTGACGGAAGTGACAATGTCCCGCAACCGGCCGGCAAGGGTTCCCGAGACACCCTCGATGCGGTCGACCGCCTCGACGGCGGCGCCGCTCAGGCTCTCCGCCTGGGCCGCCAGGCTCTCGCTGACCTCTCGTGCCCGCGCCTCCGAGGCCTCGGAGGGAAAGAGCAGCGCATCCACGCGCTCCGCCAGCAGCGCCGAGCTGGCGGCAAGCTCGCCGGCGCGCCGGTAGAAGCCGGTCACCACCCAGATGAAGGCGATCGGCGCGAAGACGCCGAGGACGGTAATGGCGAGCTCATGGGGGAGCAGGGTCGGCAGCACGTCCCAGCCGACCTGCGAGTCGATATAGAGGGCGCACAGCAGCAGCCAGACCGCGGAAAGCACCGGCCCCGACAGGACAACCCGCAGAACCTTGGTCAAAAAGGTCCCCCGTTACGCCTTATTTACATTGGCTCCGAAACTCGCTCATCCGGGACTCGGCGTCAACCGAGCGGGCGAGTCGCGACGAGTCGTTCCAAAGCAGCTCGCAAATTCAGGGGAATCGGGGTGGGTCGGCGGTCCGCGCGCCCGACGAAGACATGGACGAAATGGCCGGTGGCGGCCGGCGACTCGTCGCCCTGGCGGAACAGGCCGATCTCGTAACGGACGCTGGAATTGCCCAACCGGCCGACCCGGAGGCCGGCGTCGACGCGGTCGGGGAAGGCCAGCGAGCGGTGGAAGCGGCACTGGCTCTCCACCGCGATGCCGATGACTGCCCCCGTATGAATATCGAGGGCGCCGGCGGCGATCAGGTACTCGTTGATGACGGTGTCGAAGTACGAGTAGTAGACGACGTTGTTGACGTGCCCATAGACGTCGTTGTCCATCCAGCGGGTGGGGATCTCGAGAAGATGCGGATAGTTGCCGCGCCGCTCCTGATCGCCTTCGGCCATGTCCGGTGCTTCCCTTCCTGCTCCGTTGCGCCCCGGCATCTTAAGGCGCCCGCGCCGCTGCCGCCGCTTGTCATCTTCTGGGGCGCCCACCGTTGAGTTGTCTTTCCCTGCGGCTGCTCCAAATCTCAGGGGGGTCGGGGGGCGACGAGGGGGTGAGGCTTGGTCCGGGCAGGGGTGCTGGCAATCGCCATGGTCGCGGCCTGGGCCGCCATGGCCGCGGCACAGGAACCGCCGCCGACGCCCGGCGCCGCGGAGCCGACCGAAAGCGCGGAACCTAGCCCCAATCCGCATGCGGGCGGCCTCGCCGACCGCGACGTGCTCACTGGCGACTGGGGCGGATTGCGCTCGACCCTCGAGGATCATGGGCTGCGGCTCGGCGCCATCGAGACCAGCGAGGTGCTGGGGAATCCGACGGGAGGCGTGCGGCGCGGCGCGATCTACGAAGGCCGGCTGGAAATGGATTTCGACCTCGACCTCGAGAAATCGGTCGGCTGGACGGGCGCCACCCTGCACGCGAACGCCTATCAGATCCACGGGCGCGGCTTGTCGGCGAACGATCTCGGCAACAACATCCTCACCGCCAGCAACATCGAGGCGGCGCGCACGACGCGGCTCTTCGATCTCTGGCTGCAGCAGCAGCTCCTCGACGACATGGTATCCGTGCGCGTCGGTCAGCTGGCGGCGGACGACGAATTCTTCACCAGCCTCTATGGCGCCAATTTCGTCAACTCCACCTTCGGCTGGCCGGCGATCCTGGCGAGCAACCTGCCGAGCGGCGGGCCGGCCTATCCCCTCGCCGCTCCCGGACTGCGGATCAAGGTATCGCCGACGGATCAGTGGTCGTTCCAGACGGCGGTCTTCGACGGCGATCCGGCCGGGCCCGGCAGCGGCAACCCGCAGCTCCGCGATGCCAGCGGGACCGCGTTCCGCCTCGACGACCATCCCTTCGTCATCAGCGAGCTCGCCTACGCCATCAATCAGCAGAAGGACGCCGCGGGCTTGCCCGGCACCTACAAGCTCGGCGCCTGGTACCACGACGGGAGCTTCGCCGATCAGCGCTTCGACAGCAGCGGCCTTTCCCTGGCGAACCCCGCCAGCTCCGGCGTGGCCGCCACCCATCGCGGCGATTACGGCTTCTATGCCCTGCTGGACCAGATGGTCTGGCGCGAGCCCGAGGCGGCGGATCAGGGGCTCGGCATCTTCCTGCGTCTCGCCGGCAATCCCGCAGACCGCAATCTCGTCGACTTCTACGGCGATGGCGGCGTCACCTATAAGGGCCTGCTGCCGGATCGGCCCGACGACGTGATCGGGCTCGGCGTCGCCTACGCCAACATCAGCGACGCGGCGCGGAGCCTCGACAAGGACAGCGCCGCGTTCGGGATGAGCCGCCCGGTCCGCGACTTCGAGGCCGCCATCGAGCTGACCTACAGCGCGCAGATCATGCCCTGGTGGACGCTGCAGCCGGACCTGCAATACATCTTTCATCCGACCGGCGGCGGCGCGCCCGCGAGCGCGCCGCAGGGGCCGGCGATCGGCGACGCGCTGGTGCTCGGCCTCCGCACCACGGTGAAGTTCTGACCATCTCACTTCCGGGACAGCGCTTCCCGGACGGG
The DNA here is from genome assembly GCA_035523855.1 of Allostellaceae bacterium. Lineage (GTDB taxonomy): Bacteria > Pseudomonadota > Alphaproteobacteria > ATCC43930 > CGMCC-115725 > DASZHJ01. Next base: position 1,824 of record DATKPX010000013.1, on the reverse strand, counting down.
AGCGCTCATCTCCCGGGACGGCAGGGCGGCGATGAGCCGCGTGGTGAGCGAGCCGATCGCCGCCTCGACGGCGGCAGGCTGGGCGTCGTTGGCGATCCTCTCCTGCTCATAGGCGATGGGGCGCGCGCCATCGAAGATGTTCACCGTCAGCGTCGACACGCCGCGACCGGAACCGGGGCTCGCATGCCAGACGATGCGGCGCGCCGGGAAAGGCGCGTCGACGGGCTCGGCGATCACCGCGGCGGACGCGCCACGCGTCATGCCGGCTTCCACCAGCCGCAGGAACTCGCTGCCGGTCATTCCCGCCGGCGCTTCCCGGATGCTGACGCTGGCGACGCCATCAGGCGTCGCCACCTCGAAGGCGGGCCGCAAGGCGAGCGTCGCCGGCGAGCCGGTGCAGGCCGCAAGGGAGAGCAGCGCCACTACGGCGAGGAGTAAGCGGATGGCCATGCGGGATAGATGGGCAGGCGGCGGCGCCCGCTTTTGTCGGCGTCTGTCGCACAGCCGCCGCGCTTGCTTCGGTCGCTGCGCTCAGAGCACCGTCTTCAACGCGGCGAGCGTGCCGACGGGGTCCTCGACCATCATCATATGCCCGACGCCGGGCAGCACCGTGACGTCGGCGCCGGCGATGCGGCCGGCGAAAGCGCCGCCCTGAGCCGCGGGCGTCATGCGGTCCTCGGCGCCCAGGATAAGCCGCGTTCGGCAGCGGATATGGGATGCCGCCGCGGCGGCCTCCTTGTAGCCGTTGCAGGCGGCGAGATCGGCTGCCAGCGTCGCCGCCGGCGAATGCTCGAGGAGCCGCATCGCCTCGCCCTGCAACCAGAGGCCGGGGGCGAGGTTGCTGCCGAGCCGCGACTGGGCGCCAAAGCTCCAGCTCACCATGAGATCGAGGGCGAGGTGCGCGCCCGCCTCGGCGGCGCCGAGGAGATCCGCATGGACCGGCATCTCCGGCACGAAGCCCACCAGCGCCAGCCCGTCGACGCGCGGGCCGCCGCGTGCCGCCACCTCGAGCGCAACCAGCGCGCCCATGCTGTGGCCGGCGATCCGCGCCGTGCCGGCGCCGGCGGCGTCGAGCGCGCCCAGCACCCACTCCGCCATCGCGGCGATGCTGGTGAGCGCCGGCCCCGCGCTGCCGCCATGGCCCGGCAGGTCGAGCGCCAGCACGCTCCGCCCGTGATGGGCGAAGGAGCGCGTCTGCAGCGCCCAGACCGTGTGATCCATGCCGGCGCCGTGCAGGAAGACGGCGGTCGGCAGCTTGCGATCGAAGGGCCTGCCGCCGGTGCCGGCGAGGGCGCGCTTGCCCGCGACCTTGAGCTCCATGCGCGCCGCCTACTCCGCCGCTTTCGGCAGCGTCTTCTGCGCCGCCCGCAGCGCCTGGGAGAGGTCCTCGATGATGTCCTCGGCCTCCTCGAGCCCGACCGAGAGGCGGATCATGTCCTCGCCGATGCCGGCGGCGGCGAGCTGCTCGGCGCTCAACTGCTGATGCGTCGTGCTGGCGGGATGAATGACCAGCGTCTTGGCGTCGCCGACATTGGCGAGATGCGAGACCAGCTTCAGGCTGTCGATGAAGCGCTTGCCCGCCGGCCGGCCGCCCTTGATGCCGAAGCTCACGATCGAGCCCGCGCCTTTCGGCAGCAGCTGCTTCGCCAGCGCGTGATCGGGATGGCTCTCGAGCTCGGGATGGAGAACCCAGGCGACCATCGGATGCTTGCCGAGGAAGTCGAGCAGGCGACGGGTGTTCTCCATGTGCCGGCCCATGCGCAGCGGCAGGGTCTCGACGCCTTGCAGGATCTGGAACGCGTTCGCCGGACTCATGCAGGCACC
>DATKPX010000012.1:0-14183 GCA_035523855.1 Allostellaceae bacterium | reverse complement strand
CGGCACTGCCAGAACAGCATCAGGGGCACGATGCCCCAGAGGAGCTGCGGCATGGCATAGAGCTCCTCGCTCGCCTCGCTCTGCACGAAGAGCGCGAGCACCAACGCCGAGCTGAAGGTCGAGGCGACGCCGAAGATGGTGAGAAGATCGAGATCCTCGACGACGTAACCGCGCCTCGCCGTGCGCGTCACGCCCTGCTCGGCGATCTCGCGAAGCTCCTCGACGCGCTTCACCAGCGCGAGGCTGAGGAAGAGGAAGCTGGAGAATCCCAGCAGCCACAGCGAGACCGGATGGCCGACCGCCTGGCCGCCGGCGAACATGCGGACGGAATAGAGCGCCGCCAGGATGAAGACGTCCACCAGTGGCCGTTCCTTGAGACGCGCGGAATAGCTGAGCGACAGCGCGACGTAGCAGGCAATGCCGAAGGCCGCGTGCGCGGTAACGGCGAGACTCGCCCCCACCGCCAGCAACGCCGCGGCGGCGCCAAGCCCGGCCGGCACCGAGAGCTTGCCGCTGGCGAAGGGGCGGAAGCGCTTGCGCGCGTGCAGGCGATCGGACTGGATATCGACGAGGTCGTTCACGAGATAGATCGCCGACGCGATGGCGCAGAAAGCCAGGAAGGTCAGCGCAGCCGCGCTCCAGGCGCCGAAATCCGCATAGGCATGGGCAGTGAGCAGCGGCACGAAGACGAGGATGTTCTTCACCCACTGGTAGGGCCGCATCGCCTTGACGAGGGCCTTGAGCTGCGAGGCCCGGCTATCGAAATGCCGCTCGACCGTCGCCGTCCGGCCGGCGGCGGCGGTGACGCCCGGCGGCGTGTTGACCAGCACGGCCGCGCGCGCCGCGCGCCACACCACGAGATCCGGCCGCCCGTTGCCGGCGTAGTCGAAGCCCTTCTCGCCGAAGCGCGCGATCAGCATCCGCGCCTTGGCACGGCCGGTCAGATTGACCCTGCCGTCTGAGGCGATCACGTCGTCGAACAGCTGGAGGTGCTCGTTCACCGCGTCGGCAATCGCATGATCGGCGCCGGTCACCAGCACCAGGCGCCGACCGGCGGCTTTCTGCTCTCGGAGATACTCGAGCAGCTCCTCATTGTAAGGAAGCGTCCGCACGTCGAGCTTGGCGTAGCGCGCGAGGTGCTGCTTGAGCCCGGCGCGGCCGTGGCGGATCAGCGAGCGGATCCCCGATGGACGCCGGAGCAGCACCGATGCCGAGATGAAGGTCTCGTGCAGCGTGTCGCTGCGCACCAGCGTGCCGTCGAGGTCGACGCAGAGCGGGACCGGACTCAATCTCTCTTCAAGTGCGACCATGGCTCGGTTTGCCGCCCCCCTACCCGGTGGTCTGCCGCCCGCACCATAAGGGGGCGACCGGTCCCGATCAACCGCGGACCGGTAATCGGCGCCATCATCAGCGCCGGATCGTTGCGGCTTGGTTAATGTCCCGGCCGCGCGCGCAGCGCGACGTTATCGATGAGCCGCGTCTTGCCGAGCCAGGCCGCCGCCAGCACGCGGCCGGGCCGGCCGGAGGTGGTTAGCGGCACCAGCGTCTCCGCGTCGCACACCTCGAGATAGTCAATGCGGGCGAAGCCAGCGTGCTCCAGCGCGGCGAGTCCTTCCGCCGTCGCCGCTGCGATGCCCGTTGCGCCGGTCTCGATCCGATCCGCCACATGCAGCAACGTTCGATGCAGCGCCGGCGCGATCGCCCGCTCCGCCGGCGTGAGGTAGACGTTGCGCGACGAGAGCGCCAGGCCATCGGGCTCACGCACGGTCGGAACGCCGTCGATGCGCGTGGCAATGTCGAGATCGCGGGCGACGCGGCGGATCACCAGCAGCTGCTGGTAATCCTTCTCGCCGAAGCAGGCGACGTCGGCGCGGGACTGCAGCAGCAGCTTGGTCACCACCGTGGCGACGCCCTGGAAATGACCGGGACGGAAGCGGCCGTCCTGACCCTCGGCGATCGGCCCCGCCGTCACCGTGGCGCCGAAGCCGGCGGGATAGACTTCGCCCACATCGGGAGCATAGAGGAGATCGCAATAGGCGCTCGCGAGCTTCGCCGCATCGCCGGCCTCGTCGCGGGGATAGCGCGCGAAGTCCTCGCTGGGCGCGAACTGGGTCGGATTGACGAAGATGCTGGCGACGGTCCGGCGGGCGGCGCGGCGTCCATGCTCGACGAGGGCAAGATGGCCGCGGTGCAGCGCGCCCATGGTCGGTATCAGCGCCACCCGCTCGCCGGTCCGGTGCCAGGCGGCGATCGCGCGGCGCAGATCCGTCACCGTGCGCACCACGGCGAGAGCGCCGATCCGCTCTGGAGGCCTGTCGGTCATGCTGCGCGGCGGTGTAGACCGGCGCCGGGCCGGCGACAAGCCCCTATCTGGACAGGGTCCGGCGGCCGCGTTGACGGGGCTGAGGGTGCCGCCTAGTCTCCTGCTACCGAGTGCAATCGACCGCGAGAGTTCCACCCCCTCCAGCCCCAGGAAAGTCCGACAAAGCCGTGAATCTTCATCTGCAGACCTGGGAAGAGGTCGAGAGCTACCTCAAGGGCTCCAAGGGCATCATCATCCCCATCGGCTCCACCGAGCAGCACGGGCCGAACGGCCTCATCGGCACCGACGCAATCTGCGCCGAGGTGATTGCGCGCGGCGTCGGCGAGCAGGCGGAGGCGATGGTGGGCCCCACCATCAATGTCGGCATGGCGCAGCACCACCTGGGCTTTGCCGGCTCCATGACGCTCCGCCCGTCGACGCTGATCGCCGTCATTCACGACTACATCACGTCGCTCGCCCGCCACGGCTTCGAGCGGTTCTATTTCATCAACGGCCATGGCGGGAACATCGCCACCGTTACCGCCGCCTTCTCCGAGGTCTACGCCACCGCCTCGATGCGGCCCGGCACCAACGCACCGGTGGTGCGCTGCCGGCTCAAGAACTGGTGGGATACGCCGGCGGTCAAGAGCCTCTCGCGCGAGCTCTTCGCCGACCGCGAGGGCAGCCACGCGACACCGAGCGAGGTCTCCGTGACCTTCTACGCCCATCCCGAGGCGATCAAGCAGCGGGAGATGACACCGATCGGCCCCAAGGGGCGCGATTTCGCCGACGCCGACGATTACCGGCGCCTCTTCCCCGACGGCCGCATCGGCTCCGATCCCTCGCTGGCGACGGCGGAGCACGGCAAGCGCTTCGTCGAGACCGCGGTTGTCGACATCAGCGCCGACTATCTCGGCTTCCTCGCCCAGTCCTAGAGCCGGGTTTCCTTGTCCGACGCCGAGCTCGCACGGCGCATCACGCGGATCGCGCCCGAGACCTGGCCCGCCATCGAGGCTTGGGACTATGACGGCTGGGTGCTGCGCTTCGCCCGCGGCTACACCAAGCGCGCCAACTCGATCACGCCGCTGGCAGCCGGCAGCCGGCCGCTCGCCGAGAAGATCGCGTCCTGCGAGGCCGCCTACGAGGCGCGCCACATCCCGACGGTGTTCTGCCTGCCGAGCAGCGTCGCGATCGACGCTCTCGACGCGGCGCTGGCAGCGCGCGGCTACGGCAAGGTCGACAAGACCAGCATCCGCGTGATGCCGATCGGCGGCGCGCTGCCTGATTCCGGCGCCGAGGTGGAGATCGCTCCCGCCCTCACCGACGACTGGCTCGGTATCGTCGCCGCCTGGAACGGGCTGGGTCCCGGCGAGCGCGCCGGCTTCGCCGCGATCGCCGGCGGCATTCAGGCGCCGGTCGCCTATGCGCTGCTGCGCTCCGCCGGAGAGCCGGTCGCCGCCGGCATCGCCGTGCGGCAGGAAGATCTCGTCTGCTTCCACGCCATCGTCACCGCGCCCGCGGCGCGCCGCCGGGGCTTCGGCCGCACGATCATGCTGGGACTGCTGCGCTGGGCGCGCGAGGCGGGCGCCGCCACCGCCTATCTGCAGGTGGTGAAGAGCAATGCGCCGGCGATCCGGCTCTACAACGAACTCGGATTCGACCGCGAGCTCTACCGCTATCACTACCGCGTGGCGCCGAAGCCTGGCGCCGTCAGCCCCGCGCCTGCAGGCACCTCGCCAGCGTCTCCGACAGGCCGGTGATCAGCGTGAAGTAGAGCTCGGGCCCGGGCTCGAGCGAGAGGCCTTCGGGATCGAGGGTGGCGGTGCGCGCCTTGCTCGGCTCGGCGACGCTCTTCAGCAGCGTCGCCGAGGCCTGCGGCTCGCCGAAGACGCAGCGCGCGCCGGAGACCCGGATCCGCTGGCGCACGTCATCGAGCCGGCGCGGCGTCGGATCGCCGGCGGCCGCGACCGCGACCGCGCCCACCGCCAGCAGCCCGTAGCGCCGCTCGAAATACTGATAGCCGTCGTGATAGACGACGAAGGGCTTGCCAGCGAGCGCCGCCATCTTCGGCCGGAGCGCCGCATCGAGCGCATCGAGGCGCTTGTAGAGCTCGGCGGCATTGCGCGTGTAGCGCGGCGCGTGCTCGGAATCGGCAGCGGCGAGGTGCGTGGCCGCCGCCGCCACGATACGGCGCGCGTTGAGCGGATCGAGCCAGAGATGGCCGTCGGTGGCGAAGCCCGTCGGCAGCATGCCCTGCGCGTCGGGCCCAGCGCTCCAACCGCCGCTCTGTCGCGTCTCCAGGAGGCGGATCCCCGGCGACTCCGCCAGCGTCACCACCTCGGCGCGGGGCGCCCGGTCCACCAGCGGCCCTTTGAGAAACGCCTCCAGCATCGGCCCGACCCAGAACACCAGCCGCGCCTTGCCGATGCGGTCGGCATCGGTCGGCTTCAGCCTGTAGTCGTGCGGCGAGACATTGCCGTCGACGATCAGGTCCGGCGTGCCGACGCCCTCCATCACCGCCGCCACCAGGGAATGGATCGGCTTGATGCTGACCAGCACGACGGGGACGTCGGCCGCCGCGGGCGTCGCGAAGAGGGCCAGCGCGCAGAGCGCCAGCGGCCAGGGATGACGGCCGCGCGGGACAGACCGGCGGAGGAAGGCGATGACGGATCTCATGCCTATGTTATATCGTAACAGAGATCAGTCCGGAGACTTTCATGGCCCGAGCCGCCGCCGCGACCGCCAAGCGCCACGCGAGACCCGCCTTCGTCGCGCCGCGGCACAATCACGAGAGCTGCGTCGACGCCGCCCTCGATCGCGCCTCCACTCTCTGCGTCAAGCGCGGCGCGCGCTTGACCGACCTCCGCCGCGAGGTGCTTACGCTGGTCTGGCAGGGCCACGAGCCGGTCGGCGCCTACGACATCCTCGACGCCCTGCGCCGCCGGCATCCCGGCGCCGCTCCGCCCACCGTCTATCGCGCCCTCGAGTTCCTGATCGCCGAGGGTCTCATCCACCGCATCGAGTCGCTGAACGCCTATGTCGGCTGCAGCCATCCGGACGAGCCGCATGTGAGCCAGTTCCTGATCTGCGAGCGCTGCAACGCCACCGCCGAGCTTGGCGATCCCGCGATCGCCGCCGCCGTCGCCCGCCGCGCCTCCGCCCAGGGCTTCGCCGTCGCCCGCCAGACCATCGAGGTCCGCGGCCTCTGCCCCAATTGCCGCAAGGCGCAGGCGGAAGGATGACCAAACGCTAGCTGGCGCCGGCGCCCCCGCAGAGATCGCGCACGAAATCATGGATCACGCGCGTAGAAGCGGCGGCCGCGCTGGTCTCCACCAGCATGCCGGTGCCGCTCGTCCCGTCCAAGACGGTGGAGACGATTTCGCGATCCGAGTCCACCTCGACAACCGACATGTTGATGACTGCCTGGCTGGGGCGGTGGTCGAACGCCGAATATCGCTGCTCCCAATGTGCGATCTCCGGCACGACGAGATAGTGCGCGCTGCTGCCGCGGGCAGCGGCGAGGAGACCACTGTGCTCGCGCAGATCCGCCGGGGCGATCTCCACCTTGCCGGCATATTTGGAGAATTCCTCGGCCGCCCGATGCGCAACGAAGTGACCGGACCCCTCATAGGGTTTGCCATCGAGACTGCCGTCCCTCGGCACCGCAATGAGGATGCTGTCGCAGCGAAATCCTTCCGGCACCGAGGCCACCGTATCGGTCGCCCGATAGGTGCCGGCGCAAGCGACGAGAAGCAACGGCACCGCCATCGCCACGGTCCGGCGCCAGCCTCCCGCCATCTCAGTTCGAAGCGCTCTTTCGCAGCGAGGCTTCCATCCTGGTGAACAGGTCGTCGGAGAAACTGTAGAAGGCACCCTGGGCCTGAAGCGGGAACCGTCGCCGATAGTCGACATGAACGACCGTCGGCGGAGCCGCGTTCTTCTCCACGATCACCCGCCCGACCTCGCCCCAGCTCGCGTCGTGCGGCGCGCGCGCGATATAGATGACGTATCCGTCGGCAACGTCGTCGGTGCCGCTGGGCTCGATGTTCATGTCCCGGATGCTGTCGAGCGCCGCCGTCTTCACGCGCTCGAAATTGGCATTGAAGCTGTGCGCCTCGCCTGCATCCTTCGGCGCGCTCTTGACGGTGTCGATGCTCGCGCAGGCAGAGAGAAGAGCGAGCGCTCCGGCCGCTGCCAATGTGCGATACCACGTTGCCATATCCACCCCCTGCGGCTCACCATCGCAATGTACAGGGATATGCATATTCAAGCAATTATGGTGACGCTCTGAAGGGGGCAAATCGACAGTCGATGATCGCAGCGATGCGACCGGTCGGTCCCGCAGCTGCAATTGACAGCGGGGAGATCGCGACCCTAGTGTCCGCCGATGTTCCGCCGCCCCGCATCGCGCCGCCAATGCCAACGCCGTCAACCCGGCGGCGGCCTGCTGCGCATGCAGGGGGTTGGCGCGCTGGCCCGGAGAGCGATCGCGAGATCGTCCCGCTAGCGCCTCGAAAATCCCGATGCTCCAGGCCCCGCCAACACCCCGTTGGCGGGGCATTTGATTCGTCGCTCTATATTCATCGCCGAGAGGAGAATTCCCGTGCTCGACATCCAGCTCTATCTGGCGTTCGTGCTTGCCACCAGCATCCTGATGCTGATCCCCGGGCCCAACGTGGCGCTCATCGTCGCCAACAGCGTCGCCTATGGCGCCCGCTTCGGGCTCCTCACCGTCGCCGGCACCAGCTCGGCGATGGTGGCGCAGCTCGCGGTCACCGCGCTCGGCATGACGGCGGTGCTGGAGACGCTCGCCTACTGGTTCGAATGGATCCGCTGGCTGGGCGTGGCCTATCTCCTCTATCTCGGCATCAGCCAGTGGCGGGCGCCGGCGGTCGATCTCACGCGGACGAAGCCGCAGCCGAAATCCGTGCGCGAGATCTTCCTGCGCGGCTTCCTGGTGTCGCTCTCCAATCCCAAGACGCTGCTGTTCTACGGCGCCTTCTTCCCGCAGTTCATCTCCACGGACGCACCGCTCGAAGGGCAGATTGCACTCCTCTCGCTGACCTTCCTGGTCTTGGCGGTGCTGCTGGACGGCGGCTGGGCGCTGCTCGCCGCCCGCGCGCGCGGGTTCCTGGCGACGCGCGGCCGCTTCCGCAACCGGCTCTCGGGCTCGCTGCTGATCGCGGCGGGGCTGGGACTGGCGCTGGCGCGGCGGCGCTAAGCGAGCACGGTCCGGATCGCGATGCCGGATTTGAGGGCGCGGGTCACCGGCGTCTTCTCGGCGATCTCCGCGATCCGGGCGCGCTGCTCGCCATCGAGCGGGCCCTCGAGACGGAGGGTCCGCTCGATATGCGGCCGCCGCTCCTCGCCGACCACCTCCCAGCGGAAGGCGAGATCGACGTGGACCGACTTGAGCGGCCACTGCTTGCGCTCCGCGTACATGCGAAGCGTGATCGCCGTGCAGGCGCCGAGGCCCGAGAGCACCAGGCCGAAGGGCGAGGCGCCAGTATCGCCGCCCTCGGGCTTCGGCTCGTCGGCGATGAAGGCATGGACGCCGGTTCGGATCGAGGTTGCATAGCGCGTCTCGCCGAGCTCGGCGGTGGCGGTGGCGATGGTCTTTGGCTCGGCCATGTCAGGCTCCTTCAAACGCGAGCGCGCGGCGCATCAGCGCGACCGCGTTGCGGCTGGTGGGCATGCGCGCCGCCTCCACCTCTTCCGGCGTAAACCAGCCGAGTCCGGTGACGTGCTCGGGCTCCAGCCGCTCGCCCTCGCCGGCGCGCCACTCCAGGACGACGCAGACCAGCGTGAAGTGGAAGCGGACGCGGCTGTCGCCGTCGCGGTCGATGTAGTCGAAGGTGGTGAGGACGCCCACCGGTGCGGCGTCGATGCCGGCCTCCTCCGCCAGCTCGCGCGCCGCGCATTCGAGCACGGTCTCGCCGAGCTCGAGCTGGCCGCCGACGAAGCCCCATTTGCCGGTGTCGGCGCCCTCGCCGCGCCGCGCCAGCAGGCATCGGGGTCCGCGCCTGACCGCGGCGAGGACCCCGACCCAGGGCCGATCCGGATAGAGCCGGCTCACACGTCGGTCGCCGCCGTCTGCCCCTCCAGCACCTTATAGATCTCGCTGCCTTCCTTGCGGAAGGCGTCGGAGCGCTCGTCCATGCCCTTGCGGGCGTACTCGCGCACCTCCTGGGAAATCTGCATGGAGCAGAACTTGGGCCCGCACATGGAGCAGAAATGCGCGAGCTTCGCACCCTCGGCGGGGAGCGTCTGGTCGTGGAATTTCTCCGCCGTCGCCGGATCGAGCGAGAGGTTGAACTGATCCCGCCAGCGGAACTCGAAGCGGGCGCGGGAGAGCGCGTCGTCGCGGTCGCGGGCGCCCGGATGCCCCTTGGCGAGATCCGCCGCGTGCGCCGCGATCTTGTAGGTGATGACGCCGGTCTTGACGTCGTCGCGGTCGGGGAGCCCCAGATGCTCTTTCGGCGTCACGTAGCAGAGCATCGCGGTGCCGAACCAGCCGATCATGGCGGCGCCGATCGCGCTGGTGATGTGGTCGTAGCCCGGCGCGATGTCGGTGACCAGCGGCCCCAGCGTATAGAACGGCGCCTCGTGGCAGTGCTCGAGCTGCAGCTCCATGTTCTCCTTGACCTTGTGCATCGGCACATGGCCGGGACCCTCGATCATCACCTGGACGTCGTGCTTCCAGGCGATCTTGGTGAGCTCGCCCAGCGTCTTCAGCTCGGCGAACTGCGCCTCGTCGTTGGCGTCCGCCGTGCAGCCCGGCCGGAGGCCGTCGCCGAGGGAGAAGCTCACGTCATAGGCCTTCATCACCTCGCAGATCTCCTCGAAGCGCGGATAGAGGAAATTGTCCTGGTGATGGGCGAGGCACCACTTCGCCATGATCGAGCCGCCGCGGGAGACGATGCCGGTGATCCGCTTTGCCGTCATGGGAATGAAGGGGAGCCGCACGCCGGCGTGGATGGTGAAGTAGTCGACGCCCTGCTCCGCCTGCTCGATGAGGGTGTCGCGGAAGATCTCGAAGGTGAGGTCCTCGGCCTTGCCGCCCACCTTCTCCAGCGCCTGATAGATCGGCACGGTGCCGATCGGCACCGGCGAGTTGCGGATGATCCATTCGCGGATGGTGTGGATGTTCTTGCCGGTGGAGAGGTCCATCACCGTGTCGCCGCCCCAGCGGATCGCCCAGACCAGCTTGTCCACCTCCTCCGCGACCGAGGAGGTGACGATGGAGTTGCCGATGTTCGCGTTGATCTTCACCAGGAAGTTCCGGCCGATGATCATCGGCTCGGATTCCGGATGATTGATGTTGGCGGGGATGATGGCGCGGCCGCGCGCCACCTCGTCGCGCACGAATTCCGGCGTCACGTAGTCGGGAATCGCCGCGCCGAAATCCTGCCCGTCGCGCGCCGCTGCTTCCTTGAGCCGCTTGCGGCCCAGATTCTCGCGGATTGCGATGTACTCCATCTCCGGCGTGACGATGCCGCGACGCGCATAGGCTAGCTGCGTCACCACTTCGCCGGTGCGCGCGCGCAGCGGATGGCGCCCGGCGCGATCGAACGTGAGGACCGGGCTGTCCTCATCCACCCGGAGACCGTTGTCCTCCGGTCGGATTGCGCGGCCCGCGGTCTCCTCCACGTCGCCGCGGGCGCGGATCCAGGCGCTGCGCAGCGGCGGCAGCCCCGCGCGGATGTCGGTGGTGACCGCGGGGTCGGTGTAGGGACCTGAGGTGTCATAGACGCGCACCGGCGGCTCCTTGGCCGAGGGCGAGACCTCGATCTCGCGCATGGGGACGCGCAGATCGGGATAGCGCTTGCCGGTCACATAGACCTTGCGCGAGGCCGGCAGCGAGCCGGTGGACACCTGGAATGATTGCTGAGCGGTACCTTCGGGCATGGCGATCTCCTCCGTCGAAAGAGTCACAGGGAGATCCGGGGCTTTGGGCTTGAGGCTCGGCCACGTGGCGGCCAAGCGGTTCCTGTCCCTACGCCGGTACGATCCGGATCAGGTTCTAAGGGTTCCCGCGGCGTGCTGTCGCACAGGCGGTGTCTCAGCCCTCTAACCAGGGCTCCCCTTGGAATGGGGCAGTATCCGGTCGACGCACGGCCGGCGTCAAGCTGATCTCAAACCACCGCGGTGCCGCCGCGTACCAGGGTATGAAGCTTCAGCGGCAGTTTGGCGCCGAGCCACATCGCGTGGTGCGCATGATCCTCATAGTCGTCGCCGGTCAGCGGGTGCACGAGGATCACCAGTTCGCCGCGAGAGAGCATCAGCCACGGCACGAGGCGTGGAAACTCTTCGACGGCGAAGGCCACCTGGTACATCGCCTGCGGATGCGGCCCGACCGGCTCGTCGCGCCAGCGGCCGAGCACCACCTGGAAGTGCGCCGCCACTGCCTCGCGCAATGCGGCGGCGGCAGTGCGGCTCGCCGCATCGTAATAGACGTGGGCGTGATAGCCGCTGATCGCGGCGACGGGATCGGTCTTGCTCATGGGGCGGATCATAGCCGCGGGCGAGCCGCGACCGCCACCCTCCCCCTCCGAGCGAGGCCAGGCGGGCGATCTCGGCGTTGCACGTCGAGGCGGATCGGTGCGACCATGCCGCAACCGCCGGCTGCGCTGCCCGGGGTCATGGGGCGCCGGCGAAAGCAAGGGGGAATGCCATGATGGTGTCGAGACGCCGAGCTTCGGCGATCGCTAGGCTTGGCGCGGCGGCTGCTGTTCTCGCGACCGCTCTGGTCGGTTGCGCGCCCACTCATGTGCAGCAGAGCCAGACTTATTCCGGCGCCTTGCTGCCGCGTCCCGACATCGTCGTCGTCAACGACTTCGCCGTCACCCCCGAGGAAGTGAGGCTCGACAGTGGGCTCAGGGCGCGGCTGATGAACGTGGTGAGCCCGGCGCCAGCCTCCGCGCGCGAGATCGAGGACGGCCGCAAGGTGACCGCGACCATCTCCCGCACCCTGGTGGAGGAGATCCGCAAGATGGGCCTGCCCGCACGCCAAGGCCTGCCGGGCGAATCCCCGGGAGCCGGCAACCGGCTGATCGTCGACGGGCAGATGGTCTCGATCGACGAGGGCAACCGGACGCGGCGCAACCTGATCGGCCTCGGCGCCGGCCACAGCACCGTCGAGGCCGACATGCAGGTCTATTACGACAGCAGCAACGGCGCGCGGCTGCTCGAGAGCTTCGAGGGCGTCGCCGAAAGCAGCCGCAAGCCCGGCGCCGCGGAAACCATGGGCGTGGGGGCGGCGACCGGACGGGCGGCGGAATCAGCCGCGGTCGGTGTCGGCACCGGCGTCATGTCCGGCTCCGACGCCGATTCTGACGCCCAGCGCATGGCGAAGGAGATCGCGAAGAAACTGTCCGTGCTCTTCGCGCGCCAGGGCTGGATTCCCGCGGGAACCTGACGGACCTGTCGCGTTCGGCCCGGGGGTGGGCCGCCTGAACGGGAGGGCGTGATGGAGCTGTTCGAGAATCCGCATCGGATTTTGATCTTCTTTCCGGCCTTCGCGGTGGCGATCGCGATCGAGGCGCTGGTCTACCGGCGCTTCAAGGGCCACGGCTACCCGTGGAAAGACAGCGGCGTCTCCCTGCTGATCGCGATCGGCCACAGCTTCACCGGCTTCGTGAACAAGGCGGTGATCTTCGCCATCTTCGCGCTCTTCGTCTGGGAATACCGCATCGCCACCATTCCCATGGACAATCCCTGGTCGATCGCGGCGCTGATCCTGCTCGAGGAGTTCGCCTACTACTGGTATCACCGGAGCGCGCACCGGATCCGGCTCCTGTGGGGCACCCATTGCGTGCACCATTCGCCGGAAGAGCTGACGCTCTCCGCCGCCTACCGGCTCGGCTGGACGCCGATCCTATCCGGCAGCTACCTCTTCTTCCTCCCACTGGTCTGGATCGGATTTCATCCCGCCTGGGTGTTCGGGTTGCTGGGCATCAGCCTGCTCTATCAGTTCTGGCTGCACACCACGCTGATCCCCAGGCTCGGCCCGCTCGAATGGGTGCTGAACACGCCTTCCGCCCATCGCGTGCATCACGCCAGCAACGAGCAGTATCTCGACTGCAACTACGGCGGCATCGTCATCATCTTCGACCGGCTGTTCGGAACCTATACGGCCGAAGACGACCGCATCGCGATCCGCTACGGCCTCGTGCACCCCATCGCCTCGCTCAATCCCTTCGTCATCGTCTATTCCGAGTTCTGGCACATGCTGAAAGACGCCTGGGCGGCGCGGTCCTGGGGTGACCGCTGGCGCGTCTTCATGAAGCCGCCGGGATGGAGCGCGGCGGCGGGGACCCCAGCCGCAGTCCTGCCCGTTTCGAGCTGACCGCCGTCGCTTCTGGAGTCGACGAAAACCAGCGCCGCTGGTCAAATGGCGCTCTCCCACACCGATCGAGGCTTCCATGGCAGACGATCTCACCCGGCTTTCCGCCCTCGAGGCGGCGCAACGCATCGCCAAGGGCAGCCTGACCGCCGAGGCGCTGGTGCGTGCCTGTCTCGACCGCATCGCCGAGCGCGAGCCGGCGGTGCAGGCCTGGCAGCATCTCGATCCCCAGCAGGCGATCGCGGCAGCGCAAGCATGCGACAAAAGCCCGGCGCGGGGTCCGCTGCACGGCGTGCCCATCGGCGTCAAGGACATCATGGACACGGCGGAGATGCCGACCACCTACGGCTCGCGCGCCTATGAGGGATTCCGGCCGCGCGCGGATGCCGCCTGCGTGGCGCTGGCGCGCGCCGCGGGCGCGGTGGTGCTCGGCAAGACCGTGACGACGGAATTCGCCGCCGGCTCGCCCGGCAAGACCCGCAACCCCCACAATCCCGCGCACACGCCCGGCGGCTCCTCCAGCGGCTCGGCGGCGGGCGTCGCCGAACGGATGATGCCGCTCGCCTTCGGGACCCAGACCGCCGGCTCGATCATCCGTCCGGCTTCCTACTGCGGCGTCGTCGGCTACAAGCCGAGCTACGGCACGGTGGCGATTTCCGGCACCAAGGCGCTGGCCGAGAGCTTCGACACCGTGGGCGGCTTCGCCCGCAGCGTCAGCGATGTGGCGCTTTTCGTCGGCGCGCTCTGCGGCCGTCCGGGCCTGGTGCCGGCGGAGCCGCATCCGAAGCCAAGCATCGGCTTCTACCGGACCGCCCAATGGGCCCTCGCCGAAGCCGCCTGCAAGACCACGCTCGAGGGTGCCGCCGAGCGGCTCGCGCGCGCCGGCGCACGGGTCGCCGAGCGGCCGCCTTTCGCCGCCTATGACCGCATCGCCGATGTCCACCTCACGCACATGAACTACGAGATGGCGCGCAACCTCGCCTGGGAGCGCAACGAGCGCTGGGACCTGCTGGCGCCGCGCACCACCGAGACGCTGCGCGAGGCGATCCATATTACCGCCGAGACCTATGACGAGGTCCGCCGCGCCGCCGCCGAGGCGCGCGAGCGCATCGCCGAGCTCTTCGGCGAGTTCGACGCCCTGCTGGTGCCGGCGGCGCCCGGTGAGGCGCCGGCGCGACTCGACATGACCGGCGATCCCGTCTTCAACCGGACCTGGACGCTGCTGCGCCTGCCCTGCGTGACGATACCGGCGGCGCGCGGCCCGACGGGCCTGCCGATCGGCATCCAGCTCGTCGGCCGCCCGGGCGAGGACACCCGCGCCCTCGCCATCGCGCGTTTCGCGGAGCTGGCGCTCGGACCGATCGGGTGACGGTCGCCAGCGCGGAGATCCGGCGCCGCCCGGCGGTCGCCGGCGTCCTCCTGCTCGCCGGCCTGGCGCTCGCCTGGGGCATCGCCTGGCCGACCTCCAAGATCGTCCTGGACGAGATGCCGGTGTTGGCCTTCCGCAGCACCTGTGTCGCCGTCGGCGGCGCCGCG
>DATKPX010000011.1:0-4452 GCA_035523855.1 Allostellaceae bacterium | reverse complement strand
CGCCGCCGCTGGCAGGAACGCCAATGAACGGATTTGTATTCTGCCGGAATGACGTCGGGGTCGTCATAGCCGGTAAGGCGCCGAGTGGGTTCAAGAGTGCCGGCCTTGATTGCGCGCGATCTGCTCCTTGGCGGCGGCCAGCACCTTGTCCGGCGTGAAGCCGAACTTGGTCAGAAGATCCTTGATCGGTGCCGAGGAGCCGAACGTATGCATGCCGATCTTGGCGCCCTGGCGGCCGACGTAATGGTCCCAGCCGAAGACAGAGCCTTCCTCGACGGACACGCGGGCGGTCACCGCCGGCGGCAGCACGCTGTCACGGTAGGCCTGGTCCTGCTGCTCGAACAGCTCCCAGGAGGGCATGCTGACCACGCGCGCGGGAATGCCCTCGCGGCTCAGCTCCTCGTACACCTGCGCGCAGAGCGCGACCTCGCTGCCGGTGCCCATCAGGATCACGGCGGGCTTGCCGTCCTTGGCATCCGCCAGCACATAGGCGCCGCGCGCGACGCCCGCCGCCGGCGCGTAGCGCGCGCGGTCGAGGGTGGGCAGGGGCTGGCGGCTCAGCACCAGGCAGGCGGGCTGGTGCTTCAGCGCGATGATCACCCGCCAGGTCTCGGCGACCTCGTTGGCGTCGCCCGGCCGGAAGGTGAGGAGGCCGGGGATGGAGCGCAGTGCGATCAGCTGCTCCACCGGCTGATGCGTCGGCCCGTCCTCGCCGAGGCCGATCGAATCATGGGTGAAGACGAAAATCGACGGCAACTCCATCAGCGCGGCGAGGCGGATCGCCGGCTTCATGTAGTCGGAGAAGGTGAGGAAGGTGGAGCCGACGGCCCGGATTTTCGACAGGCCGAGGCCGTTGACGATCGCGCCCATCGCATGCTCGCGAATTCCGAAATGCATGTTCCGCCCGCCCGGCGTCGGCGCCTCGAGCTCGCCGGCGCCGGCGAAGGTGAGGGTGGTCTTGGTGGAGGGCGCGAGATCGGCGGAGCCGGCGAGGAGCCAGGGATGGTGCGCGGCGATGGCGTTCAGCGCCTTGGCGGAGGAATCGCGGCTGGCGATACCCTTGGCATCGGCGGGAAAGACCGGCAGATCCCGATCGCAGCCGGGCGGCATGTCGCGCCGCTGCATGTGCTCGATCTCCTCGGCGAGATCGGGGTATTCCCGGCGGTAGGCGTCGAGCCGCGCGAGCCAGGCGGCGCGCAGCTCGCGGCCGCGCGCGCCGATGCCATCGCGGAAATGATCGATGACGCCGTCCGGCACCCGGAACTTCGCATCCTCGGGCCAGCCATAGCTGCGCTTGGCGAGGCGGACCTCCTCCTCGCCGAGCGGCTCGCCATGGGCGGCGTTGCTGTCGTGCTTATGCGGCGCGCCATAGCCGATATGGCTGTCGACGATGATCATGCTGGGCGCGTCGGTGGTGCGCCGCGCCGTCTCCAGCGCCGTCGCCAGCCGTGCGGTGTCGTTGGCATCGGCAACCCGCTGCACGTGCCAGCCATAGGCGGCAAAGCGGGCGCCGACATCCTCGCTGAAGGCGAGGTCGGTGTGGCCCTCGATGGTGATGTGGTTGTTGTCGTAGAGCCAGCAGAGATTGCCGAGCTTCTGATGGCCGGCGATCGAGGCGGCCTCGCTGGAGATGCCTTCCATCATGTCGCCGTCGCCGCAGATCGTGTAGATGCCGTAGTCGAAGAGGGTGAAGCCGGGGCGGTTGAAGCGCTCGCCGAGCCAGCGCGCGCCGATCGCCAAGCCGACGCTGGTGCCGCAGCCCTGGCCCAGCGGGCCGGTGGTGGTCTCGACGCCGGAGGTCAGGTGGTATTCCGGATGGCCGGGACATTTGCCGCCGAGCTGGCGGAATCGCTTGATGTCCTCGAGGGTGACCGAGGGCTCGCCCAGGCGCTCGTAGCCCGCGTTCACCGCCCTGACGCCGGTGAGATAAAGCATCGAATAGAGCAGCATCGAGGCATGGCCGTTCGAGAGCACGAAGCGGTCGCGGTTCGGCCAGATCGGATCCTGCGGGTCGAAGCGCAGGAACTGCTGCCAGAGCGTGTAGGCCACCGGCGCCAGCGCCATCGGCGTGCCGGGGTGGCCCGACTTCGCCTGCTGCACGGCATCCATGGCAAGGGTGCGGATGGTGTTGATGCAGAGGAGATCGAGATCGCTGGCGCCTCGCGCTCCCGTCATCGCCGGCTCGGCACGATTTTGTTTCGCCATGGGTTCCTCTTTGCGAATGCGCGCGCTGGCGCGGCCCCTGCGGCTTTCGAAGTGGCGCGCGAACGCGGTCAACCGCCAGCCTGCGGCTTGCCGAGATCGGCGCCGGCTTGCCGAATTCGCCGTGCCCGGCAGCGCCGGCCGCGACGCGGCCATGCCTTCTTCTCACCAAACGCCGGACCTTTCCGTCGGTTGCCCGCGATCGCTGCCGGCCCGGCAGCGGCTTTCATCCCAGGATTTCAATAGCGCGCCGGCTCCGGCGGCTTACGGTTGCTGCGCCACCGGCTTCGCGCGGCGCCGGCCGCGACGGCGGGCGCGCCAATCGGTGATCGCCTTGGTGATCTCGGCGCCGAACAGCAAGATCTGGCTTGAATAGTAGGCCCAGATCAGCAGCACCGCGGCGGCGCCGGCGGCCCGGTAGAAGGAGTGCTCGGCGATGCTGAGGACATAGAGCCCGATGGCATATTTGCCGATCTCCAGCAGCACGCTGGTGATCGCCGCCCCGATCCAGGCCTCGCGCCATCTGACCGCCGCCGAGGAGAACAGCTTGAAGGTGAGGGTGAGGATGGTTGCCATCGCGCTCAGCGAGACGACGGCGTTCACCACCTCGAGAAGCCGCGGGATCGGCGTGCCAAACTGCTGATTGACCAGCGCCAGCGCGGCGTTTACGGCGAGCGACAGGATCAGGATGAGGCCGAGCGCGACGATGAGCGCGAAGGAGAGCAGGAAGCGCTTGGTGGCGGGACGGATGCCGCTGGCATGCTCGCCGCGCACTTTCCAGATGACGTCGAAGGAGAGCTGGATCTCCCACAGCATCCCGGTGGAGGCCACCACCAGCATCACCAGGCTCACCGCCGTCGCGAGCGGGCTCGAGGCCGTCGCGCCGCTGAGCTGGATCATGCCCTGGAGGGCTTCGGCGGCCTCGCCGCCCATCACCCGCTGCAGCACATGCTCGATCGCGCCGCGCGCCGTGGCCGCGCCGAACACCAGGCCGACGATGGCGGTGACGAGCCACAGCAGCGGCGCCAGCGAGAAGATCGTGTAATAGGCGATGGCGGCGCCCATGCTGGGCGCGCGGTCGTCAAGCCAGGCTTGCGAGGCCGTCTTGAGGATGCGGAAGGGCAGCTGCACGGCGATCGCTCATCACCTCCGATCTCCGCTCATGTCCGGCGACGGCGGGCGCGGGTGCGCGCCGCCTTCCGCGCCGCGGCCGAGCGAGCCGCCGCGCCCTTCGTGCGAGCCGCCTTGCGGGCGGCGCCGGCGCGGGCGGCGCGGCTGCGGCGCGCGGCGGCGGTCTTCGCCTGACGGGACAATGCGCGGCGGGAGGCAGTGTTCTTCGGCTCGCGCTTGAGCACGCGGGAGACCGCGCGCGAGACGCGCGGCCGGCGGCGCGGCTTCCGCTTGCCCTGGCCCACATCGTAGGCGTACTGGGCGCTCTTGCGCGTGCGCCGCGAGGTCCGGCCCTTCTTGGGCGGCCGCAGCTTGACGCCGGCGCGCCGCGCCTCGGAGAGGCCGATGGCGATCGCCTGCTTCGTGTTGCGGGCGCCATGCTCGCCGCGCCGCACCTTGTCGATCTCCTCGCGCACGAATTCGCCGGCCTGGGTCGAGGGAGACTTGCCCTCGCGCCGGTCCTGCTTCGCTTTTTCGATCGTCCGTCTCTGCGGCATCGCCATTCTCCCATGTATGCACGACGTGACGGGTTGCGGGACGCTCCGCCCGCATCTCCCTAACAGCGAGAGCGTCCGGATGGTTCCCCGGCGGGAACTCTCGGCGGAGGGCAAGGTTGATGAGGACGAAACCCCACGCGCATGATCGAGGAGCGGACCTTGAACCGTCGGCATCTACTCAAATACGGAAGCGCCGTCGCCGCGGCGAGCGGGCTCGTCGGGGGCGGTGCGCGGCGCGCCCCCACCGCGGTGCAGATCGCCTCCGCGCAGCCGGTCTCGCCGGCGGCTGGCGCGGCGCCGATGGCGGCGGTCGCTGCGGGAGACGGACCGCGGCCGGGTGCCGGCCCGCTGCAGAAGGGTCTGGTCGGTTACATGCTCGCGCACGAGCAATTCCCGGTGCGCGAGCTCAGCGACATCGGCGCGGCAGCGGCGCAAGCCGGTTTCGGCCTGCTCGCGACCAGCGATCACTTCCAGCCCTGGCAGGCGAACGAGGGGCACTCCGGCGAAGCCTGGGTGACGATGGGCGCGCTCGGCGCGCGGACGGCGCCCGCCTGGATGGGAACGACGGTCACCTGTCCGATCC
>DATKPX010000010.1:0-2839 GCA_035523855.1 Allostellaceae bacterium | reverse complement strand
CACCGGGATCTTGCCCTCCGCCACGGCGCGCCAGGTGTGCCGCCGCTCCGCCTGGCTCAGATCGGAATGCCACTCCGCCGGCCTGACGCCGAAGCGCCGGATGAAGCGGTCATGCCACTGCACGCCGAGGGCGATCTCCGGCAGCAGCACCAGCGCCTGCCGCCCCTGCTCCAGCGCCGCCGCGATCGCCTGAAAATAGACCTCGGTCTTGCCGGAGCCGGTGACGCCGTCGAGCAGCGTGACGGAGAATTCCGCGCGCCGGACCGCCGCGGCCAGCGACTCCGCCGCCGCGCTCTGCTCCGGCGAGAGCATGACCCCGGCATGCCGCCAGTCCGGCGGCGCGGCGGCGGCGCGCGGCGCCACCGGCACCTTCTCGAGATAGCCGAGCCGCTCCAGCCCCTGCACCACGCCGACACCCGCGCCGCCGAGTCGCGCCAGCTCCTTGGCGGC
Organism: Allostellaceae bacterium; assembly: GCA_035523855.1. GTDB lineage: Bacteria > Pseudomonadota > Alphaproteobacteria > ATCC43930 > CGMCC-115725 > DASZHJ01. Next base: position 2,389 of record DATKPX010000010.1, on the reverse strand, counting down.
GAGCGGCGGCGCGTCGCGCGCGGCCTCCAGCATCCGGCGCCGTGTCGCCGTCAGCGCCGTGCCGTCGGCGAGCGCGGCGCGGCCGGCCTCGCTCAGCGCCCAGGCCATGCTGACGCGCGGCGCCTCCAGCGCGTCGGGCGCGCTCATCGCCATCTTCAGCACCGCGCCCGGCGGCGTCAGCGTGTAGTTGGCGACCCAGTCGACGAAGCGGCGCAGCTCCGCGGTGAGCGGCGGCGCCTCGAGCCTCTCGATCACCGGCTTCAGCTTCGCCTCGGCGACCTCGCCGGGCGCGCCGTCCCAGACCACGCCGATCGCCTCGCGCGCGCCCAGCGGCACGCCGACGAAATCGCCGGGCGTCAGCCGCATGCCCTCGGGAACGCGATAGTCGTAGGCGCCGCCGAGGGGAAGCGGCAATAACACTGACACACGCGGCGCCGCATACTGCGCCGGCGACGCGACCTCGGCGGAACTGGCGTGGCGCTCCGACATAAGCTAGACTCATAAAGGTAAACGGAGGGCGCTGCTACAATCCGCCCGCCGCCGCAGGATTGGACGGACATACGGGAACCATCGCGCGCATGAAGTTCTTCATCGACACCGCCGACCTCGCCGAGATTCGCGATCTCGCCGCCACCGGTCTGGTGGACGGCGTCACCACCAATCCCTCGCTGGTCGCCAAGACCGGGCGCAACTTCCTCGAAGTGGTGAAGGAGATCTGCGCGGTGGTGCCCGGCCCGGTGAGCGCCGAGGTGACCGCGACCGACACCGCCACCATGCTGGCGGAAGGCCGCAAGCTGGCGAAGCTTGCCGCCAACGTAACGGTGAAAGTGCCGCTGACGCCGGACGGGCTCAGGGCCTGCAAGGCGCTCTCCGGCGAAGGCACGATGGTGAACGTGACGCTCTGCTTCTCGGCGGCGCAGGCGATCCTCGCCGCCAAGGCCGGCGCCAGCTTCATCTCGCCCTTCGTCGGCCGGCTCGACGACATCGGCGCGCCCGGCATGGATCTCATCCAGGAGATCGTCGAGATCTATCGCCAGTACCCCGCCTTCAAGACCGAGGTGCTGGTGGCATCCGTGCGCAGTCCCCTGCACGTGATCGAGGCCGCCAAGATGGGCGCCCATGTGGCGACGGTGCCGCCGTCGGTGCTGCGCCAGATGTTCCAGCATCCGCTCACCGACAAGGGCCTCGCCGCCTTCCTCGCCGACTGGGCGAAGACCGGCCAGTCGATCCTCGGCGACGGCAAGAAGAAGGCGGCGGAGTAGCGCTTGGACCGCACGAAGGACAAATCCGCGGTCCCCGCCAAGCTCGCGGCGGCGAGCGGGCTGGCGCCTTCGGACGTCGTCGCCTACCTGCGCCATCACCAGAATTTTCTCGCCGAGCATCCGGACCTGCTGCAGGTGCTGACGCCGCCCGCGGTGCAGCGCGGCGAGACCGTTGTCGACATGCAGCAGTTCATGCTGCAGCGCCTGCAGACGGAGATCGCGCGGCTCAAGAATCAGCAGCGCATGCTGATCGCCACCAGCCGCGCCAACCTCGCGACCCAGTCGCGCATCCATGCGGCGGTGCTGGCCCTGCTCGGCGCGCCCACCTTCGAGCACCTGATCCAGATCGTCACCACCGACCTCGCCGTGCTGCTCGACGCCGACGTGATCACCCTCGGCGTCGAGACCTCGGGGCCGGGGCATCTCTCGGTGCGCGGCGTGCAGCTCCTCGAGCGCGGCACGGTGGAGCGGCTCTTCGGCGCCGACCGCGACGTGCTGCTGCGCCCCGAGATCGAGGGCGATCCCGAACTCTTCGGCAGCGGCGCCGGCCTGGTGCGCTCGGCGGCGCTGCTCCGGCTGCGCGTCAGCCCGCAGGCGCCGGCCGGCCTCCTGGCGATCGGCGCGCGGCGGACCAACAAGTTCCATCCCGGCCAGGGCACCGAGCTCCTGGGCTTCCTGGCGCGGAGCCTCGAGATCGTCATCGCCGGATGGCTCGATCTTCCGACCTGAAGCGGGCCGACCCCAAGAAGGCGGCCGCGCTCACGCGCTACGCCGCCGCCGAGGATCTCTCGCAGGCAATCGCCGACTGGCAGGAGTGGCTCAAGGCCGAGCGCCGCGCCTCGCCGCACACGCTCGCCGCCTATGGCTGCGACCTCGCCGCCTTCCTCGATTTCCTGCTCGGGCACCGGGCCGGCGTGCCGTCGCTGGCGACGCTCGCGGAACTGACGCCGGCGGATTTCCGCGCCTATCTGGCGGCGCGCGCCAGCGAGCGCCTGCAGCGCAGCTCGACGGCGCGCGCGCTCTCGACGTTGCGGGGATTCTTCCGCTTCCTCGATCGCCGCGGCCTTGCGAGCAACGCGGCGCTGGCGGCGGTGCGGACGCCGAAGTTGCCGCATTCCGTGCCGAAG
>DATKPX010000009.1:0-4071 GCA_035523855.1 Allostellaceae bacterium | reverse complement strand
TGGCGAGCACCTCGTTCAGGACCGCGATCACCTTCGGGCGGTCCGCCTTGTATCCCTCGGTGACCGCGCCGCTCTCGATGTGCTGGCGCGCGCGCTCGCGGATCTTCTTGACGTCGGTCAGAAATTCACCCATTGCGGCTTCTCCCGTATGTTGGTCGCGACACGGCTTCCCGGCAGCGGCGCCACCCGGCATAGACTGAACGCCGCGGCGCCGCTGCGGACCGGCGCCGCCCGATATTTGTCACCAGGGGAGGGGAGAAGCACCGTGAACACCGACATCACGCCGCAGCAGCTCGACATCTACGCCGCCACCGCCTGGACCTGGACGGTGACCTTCCTGCCGCGCCTCGTGACCGCGCTCGCCATCCTGGTCATCGCCTACTTCATCGCCACCTGGGTGTCGCGGCTGCTGCGCGGCATGCTCCGCCGCAGCGGCCATGTGGACGAGACCGTGCAGCCGGTGCTGGCGGCGATCGTGCGCTATGCGATCCTGATCCTCGCCTTCGTGGCGGCGCTCGGGCAGATCGGCGTGCAGACCGCCTCGCTCCTGGCGGTGATCGGCGCCGCCGGCCTCGCCATCGGCCTCGCCTTGCAAGGGACGCTCACCAACATCGCCGCCGGCATCATGCTGCTGTGGCTGCGGCCGTTCCGGCTCGGCGACTACGTCGAGGTCCCCGCCAACGGCATCGCCGGCCGGGTGCGCGAGATCGGCCTCTTCGTCTGTCTCCTGGAGAATTTCGACGGCGTCTTCGTCTTCGCGCCCAACAGCGCGATCTGGAACAGCGCGCTGCGCAACCACAGCCGCAACGCCGGGCGCCTCATCGCCGTGACGCTGACGCTGCCGGCGGGCGCCGAGCTCGAGCGCGTCCGCGGCCTGCTGCTGGCGATGCTGGGGGAGGACGCGCGGGTGATGAAATCGCCGGCGCCAAGGATCTTCGTCGAGAGCTACGGCGCCGGCGGCGCCTTCGTCCTCAGCTGCAGCCTGTGGGCGAGCCACGGCGAGGCCGGCGCGCTGCAGCGCGAGCTCATCGAGGAGATGCGCCGCCGCCTCGTCGCCACCGGCGACGAGAAGCTGGTGCCGCAGCAGATCACCCGCACCCTCCCGCCCGACAGCGACCCCTCGCGGCTTGCCGCCTCGCGCACCGACGTGCTGACGCGCGGGATTTAGCGCGAGCTTCCTTGCAGAGGGGGATGTCGGAGCGGGTGCTGACGATTTCAGCAGCAAGGATGTGCGCAAAATTTTCGACGTCCCGCGCGATCTCATCCACAGGAGACCGCTCGCTTGCGAGATATGTTTAACCCCGCATTAAGTCCCGCGACGCCACTTTCGTCCCGCGGCGCAAACAGCCGATTCGGCACAACGGCTGACGTCGCTCTTTTATTCCGGAGAGGGCAGGGACGGGCATGGAGTTCGCTTGGGCTTCGGGGTGGGGCAGGCGGATGGGCGGTCTCGCGGCGCTGCTGACGTTGGCGGCGCTGGCGCCGGCGGCGCGCGCGGCGACGATCGAGACCGCGATGCTGCCGCCCGCCGAGAGCGCGCTCGACCTCGCCGATCCCTCCGATGCGGGCTCGCTGCATCCCTATTCCGCCTGCAGCGGCGCCGGCGGCAGCTCGTCGACGCGGCCGGCGGTCGATCGCCCGTTCTGCGGCGCGGCGCTGGCGCCGCCCGCCCGCGAGCTCCGCATCGACCGCGCCGACGCCTTCTTCAGCCTCGGCCTGGCCGCCGACAGCAGCCAGCAGTTCGGCGAGGTGCGCAGCCAGCTGGGCTTTCGCCATTTGATGGAAGGCGGCGCGCTCGCCGGCTGGAAGCTCGGCGGCGACGTTCAGCTCGGCCGCAGCGCCTTCGGCAGCTTCGAGGCGCCGCTCGACGAGCAGCTGCACGTCTCCCTCGGCCGCGACCTCTCGGGCTGGAAGCTGGGCGTCAAGCTGGGCGCGACGCGGCTTGCCGCCGGCGATCCCGCGCTCGCCAACCAGACGCTCTCCTTCGCCGGCGACGTCTCCCGCGGCTTTGCCGGCGCGCTCCCCGGCGAGGCGCATCGCCTCACCCTCAGCCTCGAGCAGGACAGCACCGCCACCGGCGCCTGGGGCTGGGACCAGCGCACCAGCCAGGCGAGCCTCGGCTATGCCTACCGCCAGGGCGCCGGCTCGATCGGCGCCGACGTCGCGCTCTCCCGCCTGGACGCCGCCGGCGTCGAGGGCCAGAGCTCGGCCCGGAGCGAGATCAAGTTCCGCCATGCCTTCTGAGCGTTGACGCGCCGCTGTGAGCAAGCTCACTGGTCGGCGCGCGCGTCCGCGGCTAGATTGGTCGGCGACTGTCGGGTCCATTCATCGACCGGCGGCGCGGTCGCGGATCCCGGGGGCGGGGTAGAGGGCAAGACGACGTCCCGCCGGGCTCGTGCGGCTCGCGCTCCGCCTCTCGCGAGCGAGGAGGGCAGCATGCCCGCGCAACCCGGCCTGCAGAACATGTCCATGGGCGCCGTGCTCCTGCTGCTGCTCGGCATCGGCCTTTCCTTCATCCTGGCGGCGCGCTCGTTCCAGCTGCGCCGGGTGCAGTTCGCCGGCCAGCCGGCGCTGCCGCGCTACCTCACGCGTCCCAACCTCTACGCGGTCGGCCTCGTCGCCTATTCGGCGCTCGCCGGCCTCTTCTACATGGCGCTCATTCTCTATTGGGGGCCGCTCAGCGAGACTTTCGGGCCGCTCTTCGGCGACGACAACTGGGTGGGCCAGCTCCTGCAGAAGCACGGCAACGGCGCCCCCAACCAGGACCTGATCCCCTGGCTCGCGGCGGCGGTGATGCTCTATCTCGTGCAGTGGGAGAGCAAGTACAACCCGCTCCTCATCATCCGCGAGTTCATCTTCGACGCGGTCAGCATTCCCCAGCGCGCCGTCGACGTCTATCAGAGCCTGCGCAACGCGGATTTCCGCACCCTCGCCGACCAGGAGATCGCCGAGGTTCTGACGGCGCCGGCGGTGACCGCGGTCGGCGCCGGCGACTTCAAGCTCAACCACAACACGGTCGAGTACAAGTGGGCGCACATCTCCTATCTCTTCTTCCGCGCCCTCGATTTCGCCGAGCGGTCCTCCTATGAGTCGCTGTTCGGCGACGACATGCTGCGCTGGGAGAGCATCCGCACCGACTACGCGACGGTGGCGAACCGCGTCGGCGACTGGAAATCGAGCAAGGAGCCGCCGCACTACACCGAGACCTTGGAGCTCATCGGCACGCTGGAGGACCTGACCCAGCGGCTCTATCGCCTGCTCGCCTGCGTCGCCGTCTTCGGCAACGGCGACGAGCAGGCGACGCGGAGCTTCATCCGCGACGTGACGCGGGCGCCGCCGGCGCCGGCGGTGCGCGATCTCACGCCCTACCTGCTGCTCTACATCGCCTCGATCCTGGTGACGATCCTGGTCGGCCGCGAGGTGTCGGTGGCGCTCTATCACGGCCTGATCGGACCGGCGCCCGACATCCTGCAGTTCGACGCCGTCAAGATGAGCTGGTGGTCCTCGGTCTCGATCCTGCTCTACATGCTGCCGATCGCCCTCATGTTCCTCTTCCGCTATCACCTGAAGCGGACATTCCCCTTCGACAAGGCGCGCTACTGGAACCTCTATGTGGGCTTCGCCGCCTTGGCCTTCGCGATCGCGGTGCTGACGCTCCCCACCATCTCCAGCACCGCGGCGGTGCATTTCGACCTGGGCTCGGCGGCCTACTGGACGGGCGTCCAGCACGCGGTGCCCTGGGGCATCCTGCCGGGCCTGCTCTGCGGCTACGTCGCCTACCAGATGGACACGCCCGTGCCGCCGCGCGAGACGCAGCGCCAGATCCTCGCCGCCGCGCTGCAGCGCTTCGGCCTCAGCGTCGCGGTCGGGGTGCTGGTGCTGGGCTGGGCGGTCATGTTCACCGGCACCACGCCGTCGCAGGGCTTCGTCATCGTGGTGACGGGCGCGCTGCTGGTCGGCGTGCTGGGATCCATGTCGCGCTTCCGCACCAGCTGAGGCCGCCGCGCGAAAGCAGATTTTCACCACGAAGACACGAAGAACACGGAGGGAGCGAGCTTCGCGCCGGTCTCC
>DATKPX010000008.1:0-5013 GCA_035523855.1 Allostellaceae bacterium | reverse complement strand
CATGGCGACGGCGGCGAGGTGATCGCGAATTACCGCCGCATCCTCGCCCAGCTGCCGAAGCAGCCGCGGATCTATCTGCTGGGCCTGCTGCCGATCGACGAGAAGGCCTTCGTCGCCGCCCATGGCAACCTCGCCACCAATGCCGAGATCGCGCGCATCGACGTGGCGGCGCGCGAGCTCTGCCAGCGGCGCGGCAACTGCGTCCTGCTGCAGCCCTTCGGCGCCGGCGGCCTGCCGCCCGAGTACCATACGGGCGACGGCCTGCATCTCAACGCGGCCGGCTACGCAGCGCTGGCGACCGCGATCAAGGCGGCGCTGGCCACGCCCGTCGGTGCCGAGGCAGCGCAGCCCGCTACGCCGCGCCCTTGAACTGCGTGTTGTAGAGATCGGCGAAGGCGCCGCCGCGGCGCAGCAGTTCCTGGAAGCCGCCCTGCTCGATGATGAGGCCGTCGCGCAGCACCAAAATCAGGTCGGCGTCCCTGACCGTCGAGAGCCGATGCGCGATCACGAAGGTGGTGCGGCCCTCGGTGAGGCGGCGGATCCCCTCCATCACCATCGCCTCGGTCTCGACGTCGAGCGCCGAGGTGGGCTCGTCAAGGATCAGGATCGGCGCATCGCGCAGGATCGCGCGGGCGATGGTGAGGCGCTGCTTCTCGCCCTCGGAGAGCGCGCCGGCGCCCTCGCCGATCGGGCTGTCGTAGCCCTCGGGCATCTTCATGATGCGGTCGTGGATGCGCGCCAGCTTGGCGGCGCGCTCGATCTCCTCGTCGCTGGCGCCGGTGCGGCCATAGGCGATGTTGTCCTTGACCGAGAGCGGAAACACCAGCGGCGGCTGCAGCACCATGGAGATCTGACGGCGCAGCGACTGGATCCGGTATTCCCTGATATCGACGCCGTCGATCAGCACGCTGCCGGTCGAGGGATCGAAGAAGCGCGGCAGCATGCCGAGGAGCGTCGACTTACCGGCGCCGGTCGGCCCCACCACCGCGACCTTGGTGCCGGGCGCGATCTTGAGATCGACGCGATTGAGCACGGGGATCTCCGGCTGGTAGCGGAAGGAGACCTGGCGCCACTCGACGGCACCGCGCGCGCCGGCGGCGGGAAACTCGCGGCTGCCGTCCCTGAGGTCGGCCTCGATGTCCAGCACCTCGAAGCAGCGCCGCGCGCCGATGCGCGCACCGGCGATCAGGCCCCAGCTCTGGGTGATCTGGTTGATCGGCGTATAGAGCTGGGCGAGGTAGGAGATGAAGACGATGAGCTGGCCAAGGCTGAGCCTTCCGCTCATCACCGCGCTCGCGCCCACATAGACCACCAGCGCCGTGCCGCCGGCGATCACGCCGTTGACCGTCGCCGAGTAGAAGGTCTGCCAGCTGTAGAGCCGGAGCGTCGCGCCGAGGCTGGCGCGGCTCGCGCCCATGAAGCGGCGATGCTCCTCCTCCTCCTTGGTGAAGGCCTGCACCACCTTGATCGAGCTCATCGCCCATTGGACGAGGCTGTAGACCAGGCTCTCGCGCTCGCGCACCTCGGTGGCGGCGAGGTTGATCTGGCGGTTGAAGACGCTGATGAGGGCGAAGAGCGCCGGCACCACCGTCAGCGACAGCAGGGTCAGCAGCCAGTCGATCGGGAACAGCACCGCCAGCATGCCGGCGAGCAGGATCAGCGCCGAGAGGATCGGCAGCACGCCGTTCATCAGCATGGTCTGCACGGCGAAGCTGTCGGAGGTGACGCGATACATGAGATCGCCCACCTTTTGCCGGCTGTGGAAGGCGAGCGACAGCCGCTGCAGGTGGCCCATGAGGGCGCCGCGGAGATCCGCCACCATGCGCTGGCCGACGCCGATGGTGGTGATGTTATGGAGGAGGGTCAGCAGCCCGCTGCCGAAATTCACCACCACCAGCGCGATGCAGGCGCCGATCAGCAGCGCGGTGCCGGAGAAGCCTTGCAGCCACGCGACGGCTGGCGGCTTGCCGCTGAGCACGTTGTCGATGACGACCTGCAGCGGCCAGGGCTTCAGCAGCTCGAAGCCCGCCATCAGGAAGACCTGCGCCAGCGCGAAGAGGAAGCGCCAGCGGTAGGGCCTGAGAAACGGCAGCATCCGGCTCAGCATGGGAGCCGCCTTGCCGCTACGCCGCGCTGGCGGCGAGCGTCGGCTCCGGACGCGACTTGCCGAGCGGCGCCACCGGCTGCAGGCCCGCGCGCTTCGCCACGCCGTCGATGATGCGATGCATGACGCCGCCGAACTCGACCGTGTGATGCAGGATGAAGACGCCGTGGGTGAGGCCCGCGAGCGCCAGCGCCGCCGCCACCACCGGCAGGCCGGCGACCAGCGCCACCAGGGCGGCGCCGAAATAGCCGCGCAGCAGCAGCTTCGAGAGCCGCGACAGGCCGAGGCTGCAACGCACCCGCAGCAGCCGCTTCTCCCCGCCGTGGTTCTCGACGCAGCAGAGCAGCTTCGCCCGGCTCCAGAGGCCGCGCGAGACGGTGAGATCCCAATCGCCCCAGCCGCTGTCCATGACGACGAAATATTTTCGCCCGGTCAGGGAGCGCATGAGCTCGCCCAGAAGGGTCTCTTTCTCGTCGCTGCGCTCGCTCCAGTAGGAGAGCTGCAGCGCGCGGCGTCGCCAGGAGAGGCGCGCCTTCTGCTCGATGGGGTCGAGGCTCTCCAGTCGCTCCTCGGGCTTCAGCCCCTTGACGCGCCATTTGAGCCGCTCCCAGCCGCGCAGGAACGGGCCGAGATAGATCAGCACCGCCACCAGCCCGCGGGCCTTGAGGCCGGTGAAGCGCTTGTCGATCGGCGCCCGGAGGGCGCAGCCGATCGCCAGCACCCAGGTGGTGAGCAGCGGCAGCAGCAGCAGCCAGAACCAGCTGCCGAGCACAATGCCGGCGAGCGCGGCGACGAGTGCGCCGACATTCCACTCGAAGCTGAGCGGCAGCGTCGTCATCAGGGATGACGGTGGCGCGTAGAGGGTCTGGAACAAGCCGCGGCCGAAGACCCCGGAGTAGATGACCGGCCGGCGCGACAGCAGCAGCGAGGAGGCGAGATCGCCGTAGATGCGCCCGGCCCATTTCGCCTGGCCCAGCAGGTTGAAGCGGTAGGGGTGCCTGGCATAGACCAGCGCTTCCGCCTTGCCGTAGCCGCGCTGCTGGCCGAAATAGGCCTTCACCGTGTTGCGGCGGTAGTGCCAGACCGTGGCGGAGGGGCTGTAGCCGATGGTGTAGCCCGCGTCCATGAAGCGCCAGCACATGTCGACATCATCGCCGGCCGCGCGGTAGATCGGATCGAAACCGCCGAGGCCCAGCAGCACGTCGCGGCGGAACGCCATGTTGCAGCCGGCGATATGCTCGGCGGTGTCGTCGGTGAGCAGCACATGGGTCGGGCCGCCCGGCGAGACCGCGACCGCGGACGGCACCAGGCTGTCCTCCGGCGGCGGGAAGTTCGGGCCGCCGCAGGCGACGAGGCCCTTCCGCTCCATGGTGGCGACGAGATATGTCAGCCAGTCGGGATCGGCGACGCAGTCGCTGTCGGTATAGGCGACGATCTCGCCGGTGGCCGCCTCGGCGCCGACGTTGCGGGCGACGCTCAGTCCCTTGTTGGGCTGGCTGATGATGCGGCAATAGGGGTAGCGCTCGGCGATCTCGAGCGTGCGGTCGGTCGAGCCGTCGTTGACCACGATCACTTCGTAGTCGGGATAGGTGAGCTTCTCCAGGGAGGCGAGGCAGTCCTCCATGGTGCGGTCGGCGTTGTAGGAGCAGACCACCACCGAGACGCGGGGCGTGCGCGTGAGGCGCGGCGGGATCGGCTCCTGGAAGCGCTCGGCGACCGCGGCGAAGGCCGGCTTCGGATGGCGGTCGCGGTCGACCAGGCCGAAGGCCCAATCCTCGATGAGATGGCCGCCGGTGAACCACTCGTCGGTCCAGGCGAAGACGAAGGTGCCGGCGACGCCCATGTCGAAGGCGGTGCGGATCTGCCAGGAGAGGATGCGCGCCTGCTCCTCCCGCCCCTCGCGGAAGCTGTCGATGCCGAACTCCGTCAGCATCAGCGGCCGGTCCACCGCCAGGTTGTGAAGGCGCGAGAGATAGCGCCGGAACGCCGCCTCGTCGTGGAGATAGACGTTGAAGCAGACGAAATCGGTGAAATCGACGGTGAGATATTCCGTCGAGGGGAAGTTGGCGTAGCTGACGAGGCCGGTGGGGTGGGTGTCCTTCACCGTCTTCATCACCCGCATCAGGAAGGCGCGCACCTTGTCGGGTCCGTGCCAGCGGATCATGTCCGGCGGGATCTCGTTGCCGATGAGATAGGCGAAGATCGCCGGATGCCGATTGAGGCCGCGGACGGCGTCGCCGACGCTGCGGATGATGTCGGCCTGGATCTTGCGGCTGTCGAGGAAGGTGATGTGCTGGGACCAGGGAACGCCCACCAGCACCCGGAGCCCGGCCGCCGCCGCCATGTCGAGGAGCCAGACCGGCGGGACGGTGAAGACCCGCACCACATTGGCGCCCATCTCGCCCATCAGAGCGAAATCCCGGGCGACGACGTCCTTCTCCGGGAACTGGCCGCCGTGGCTGCCGATGGCGAAGGGGCCGTAGGTCACGCCCTTCACGTAGAGCTTCTGCTCGCCGACGAAAAAGAACTTGCCGTAGACCCGGACCGGAGCGAGGGCGCCAAGCGTCGCGGGCGCCGCGAATTCCGGCAGCACCGTGGGGGTCTCGTTCATGAGCGGAGGCTCCGTCGCGGAGAAAGGCACAAAAAGGGGTCGTCAGACAACGCCGCCCGGAAGCCGGCTATTCCCACCGCCGGAACGGGCTTCGCGCCCGCCCTGCCCATCGGCTCAGTTGCCGGCCGCCACCTGACGCTGCTCCGCGTCCCGGCAATGCCAGGCCCAGGCGGTGCGGATGATGGTGTCGAGGTCGGAGAACCCAGGCGTCCAGCCCAGCACCTCGCGCGCCCGGCTGGCATCCGCCACCAGCACCGGCGGGTCGCCCGGCCGGCGGGGGCCCTCGCGCCGCGGGATC
>DATKPX010000007.1:0-8919 GCA_035523855.1 Allostellaceae bacterium | reverse complement strand
CGGCCAGCGCGGCCACTGGTCGAGCCACTGGATCGCCTGCTGGTTCGAGGGCGCCACCAGGAAATCCGCCTCCCCCAGCGCCGGACGGTGCCCGAGGTCGAGGACGAACTGGGTCATCGCCCGTCGGGTCCGCTCCGCTCCCGGCCGGGATCGTAGAACGGGCTCGCCAGATACTGAGAGAGGCCGAAGCGCACGAGCACCCCCAGGATTGCCGCCATCGGCACCGCGATCAGCACGCCAAGGAACCCGAACAGCGTGCCGAAGGCGAGCAGCGCGAAGATCACCCAGACCGGATGCAGATGGACGCGCTCGCCCACCAGCTTCGGCGTCAGCACGTTGCCCTCCACCGTCCAGCCGACCAGGAACAGCAGCACGATGTAGACGATGTTGTGCCATTCGCGGAACTGGGTGAAGGCGAGCAGCATCGAGAGGGCGAAGCCGAAGATGCCGCCGATATAGGGGATGAAGGCGAAGAGGCCGATGAGCAGGCCGATGATGAGGCCGAAATTGAGGCCGAGCAGCGAGAGCCCGATCGCGTAGTAGACCGCGAGCACGACGCAGACGCTGAGCTGGCCGCGCAGGAAGCCCGCCAGCGTCTCGTCGATCAGCCTCGCCTGTCCGCGGATCGTCTCCGCATGAGCGCGCGGCAGCCAGCTGTCGACGCGCGCGACGATGCGATCCCAGTCGCGCAGCAGGAAGAACGCCACCACCGGCGTCACGAACACCAGCGAGAGCAGGTTGGCGAGCGCGAGGCCGCGGGTCAGGATGTCGCGCAGCACGCTGCCGAACCACGCGAAGACATCGGCGATCTTGCCGCCGACGGCGTCGCGCAGCTTCGCCAGGTCCTCCGGCGCGAGACGCTCCTGCGCCATCTGCATCAGGCTCTCCGCCTCGCGCCGGGCGGCGGCGATCAGCTGCGGCGTGCTGCTGACGAGATCCACCACCTGGCTCTGCAGGATCGGCACCAGCAGCAGGAAGATGAGCACCAGGACGAGGAAGAACCAGAGCAGCACGATGAGGCTGGCGAGGCCGCGCGGTATCTTGATCTGCACCAGCCGCTCGACCAGCGGATCGAGGAAATAGGCGATCGCGAAGCCGGCGACGAAGGGCAGCAGGATCGCGCTCAGCAGCCAGAGCAGCAGAAAGAAGCAGGCGAGGCCCGCAAGCCAGAAGGCGGTGCCGCGCGCGGGCGTCACGAGGCCTGCTCCAGCCCGGCAAGCGCTCGGGTCCAACGCACGAGATACCCGCCGCCGGAAATCACCGTGGTGGCAGCGGTGATGAAGACGAGCGCGTTCATCGTCGTGCCGGCATCGACGCCGAGGCCGAGCCGGCCCAGCGTCGCGCCGGCGAGGATGATCTGCAGGACCGTGTTGACCTTGCTGATGATCAGCGGCTCCGAGCGCATCGCGTGCGCCATCGCATGCACCAGCAGGAAGCCGCCGATGATGAGGAAGTCGCGGAACACCACCAGGATGACCAGCCAGGCCGGCAGGTGGCCGGCGATGCCGAGGGTGATGTAGACCGCGACCAGCAGGCTCTTGTCGGCGATGGGGTCGAGCAGCGCGCCGAGGCGGGTGCGCTGGTCGAAGTGCTTGGCGATATAGCCGTCGATGCCGTCGGAGACGCCGGCGGCGACGAAGACCCAGAAAGCGACCGCGAAATCGCCCTCCAGGATCAGCCAAACCGCCACCGGCACCGAGAGGAGCCGCGCCAGCGAGATGAAGTTCGGCAGGTTCAAGGGGCGAATTCCCGCGCCGCTATTGCGCCGCGCCGCCCTTGGCGGTGAGCGTCCAGTCGGGGTCGCCTTGCGCCAGCGCGAGGTCGCGCTGCGACAGCACGAGCTGCAGCTGCGCGGGATCGCCGATATAGCGGATCTCGACGCGGGCATCGGTGGGCGTGAGCGAGATGAGGTTGGCGCGCTGGATAGCGGGAATGCTCTGCAGCCGGTCGCGCACCGTCACCCAGTCCTTGAGGCCGCCGGCGATCGGCACCACCACGACAAGGCTGGCGGCATCGCCGGTGCGCGACAGCGTCGCCTTCTTCCAGGCCTCGGTGACGTCGGCGATGACCGCGGCCACCGCCTGGCCGTAGAAATCATCGTCGCTCTCGTCCGCCGCCGTCGCCTTCACCGAGCCCACCCAGGTCTGGTCCGAGAAACCCGCGCCGTATCGCGCGGTGGTGATCTGCAGCATCCGCTGGTCGCCGCTGCCGGAGAGCGAGGCCTCGGTCACCAGCACGTCGTCGTTGCCGTAGCGCCGGCCGATCTCCGCGAGCGCGCCCTTGTCGCCCTTCACCGCCTGGTCGGCATCGATCGCCTGCACATCGCCGAGCTCCGCGAGCGGCGCCTGCATCGGCACCAGACCCTCGGCGAGCGCGAGCTTCGACCACGCCGCGCGCCAGGGATTGGGATCGTCCCAGAGCAGGTTCTTGCCGGCGATCGTCAGCACCGGCAGCACCACCAGCGGCTTGCTGCGCGTCTCGGTGAAGGGGATGCCCTGGTCCCGCAGCAGCCGGCGCACCGGCTCCGGACGAAACCGGAAGGTGAGCGTGGCGAGATAGCGCACCGTCGAGCTGCGCTCGCTGTTGACCTCGAAATCCTGCACGAGGTCGAAGAGGTCGGCGTCGCTCACCTTGGGCAGCCGGCCCCAGTCCTCGCGCAGCGTCAGCCGCTCCAGCAGGGTGCGAAAGGCGCGCCGCTCGCCGTCGGCGCGGGCAATATCGCGCGCCTGGACCGCGCTTTGCGCGGTGGCGTCCACCGCGACGTTGGAGATCGCGTAAAGCGAGGGCAGCCGCGTCTGGGCCGCCGCCGGGAAGCTCAGCAGAAAGCCCGCGGCCAGCAGCAGGAAGCCACGCCTCAGCATCATTGCAAACCGCCTCGGATACAGTATGTTCGCGCGGAACCTGCGGATCGCGCCTCCCCCCGCGTGGTCATACCTTAGATCGGGCGAGGATGCCATAAGGAGCCAAAATCACCGCGACCAGTACCGCGAGGCCGGGGTCGACATCGACGCCGGCGACGCGCTCGTCGAGGCGCTGAAGCCGCTCGCGAAATCAACCGCCCGTCCCGGCAGCGACGCCGGCCTCGGCGGCTTCGGTGCGCTCTTCGACCTCAAGGCGGCGGGCTACAAGGATCCGCTGCTGGTCGCCACCACCGACGGCGTCGGCACCAAGCTCAAGGTCGCGATCGAGAGCGGCCGGCACGACACCGTCGGCATCGATCTCGTCGCCATGTGCGTCAACGATCTCGTGGTGCAGGGCGCCGAGCCCCTCTTCTTCCTCGACTACTTCGCCACCGGCAAGCTCGAGGTCGAGGCCGCGCGCACCATCCTCGCCGGCGTCGCCGAGGCCTGTCGCGCCACCGGCTGCGCGCTCATCGGCGGCGAGACGGCGGAGATGCCGGGCATGTACGCGAAGGGCGACTACGATCTCGCCGGCTTCGCCGTGGGCGCGGTGGAGCGCGACCGCGCGATCGACGGGCGCCAGGTCGCGGCCGGCGATCTCGTGCTGGGACTCGCTTCCACCGGCCTCCATTCCAACGGCTTCTCGCTGGTGCGCCACGTGATCGAGCGCGCGCGGCTCGGCTATGACGCGCCCGCCCCCTTCGCGCCCGGCGAGAGCCTCGGCGAGGCGCTGCTCGCGCCGACGCGGCTCTATGTCAAAAGCTGCCTCGCCGCGATCGCCGCGGGCGGCGTGCGCGCCCTCGCCCACATCACTGGCGGCGGATTGATCGAGAACATCCCGCGCGTCATTCCCGATGCGGTCAGCGTCGAGATCGATGCACGCAGCTGGACGCTGCCGCCGGTGTTCCGCTGGCTCGCCGAGACCGGCGGCATCGCCCGGAGCGAGCTCGCGCGCGTCTTCAATTGCGGCATCGGCATGGTGGCGGTGGTGGAGACGGCGCGCGCCGATGCGGTCGAGCGCGCGCTCGCTGTCCACGGCGAGACCGTGCACCGCATCGGCCGGGTGGTGCCGCGCCCCAAGGACGGCGCCGGCACGATCCTGCTCCACACGGAGAGCGCGTGGCCCGGCTGAAGGTCGCGGTGCTGATCTCCGGGCGCGGCTCCAACCTGCAGGCGCTGATCGACGCCTGCGGCCGCGAGGGGTTCCCCGCCGAGATCCGCCTGGTGATCTCGAACGACGCCGCGGCCGCCGGCCTCGCGCGCGCATCCGCCGCCGGCATCGCCACCCGCGCCATACCGCACAAGGGATTTCCCGATCGCGTCAACTTCGACATGGCGATCGATCAGGCGCTGGCCGAGGCCGGCATCGAGCTCGTCTGCCTCGCCGGCTTCATGCGCATCCTCGGTGAGGGCTTCGTCGAGCGCTGGCGCGATCGGCTCATCAACATCCACCCGTCGCTGCTGCCGGCCTTCAAGGGCCTGCACAGCCACGAGCGCGCGCTCGCGGCGGGGGTGCGCTTCACCGGCTGCACGGTGCATTTCGTGCGGCCGGCGATGGATGACGGGCCGATCATCGTGCAGGCCGCGGTGCCGGTGCTGCCCGGAGACGATGCGGAGAGGCTGGCGGCGCGCGTGCTCGCCGCCGAGCATCAGGCCTATCCGCTGGCGCTGCGCTGGATCGCCGAGGGACGGGTGCGGGTGACCGGCGATCGCGTCGGGATTGCCGGCGCCAGCGAGATCCTGCCGGCCGCAATCCTCAATCCGCCGGGCTAGCCGGCGCGCCCCTTGCCAACCCGGGCGCGAGCGGTGTAGGTCTCAAAAAACGCCGTTTTAGGGGGAGCCTGGAGCATGGCCGTCGATCAGGAACTCGAGCGTCACCGCGAGACGTGGATCGGCTTCACGCGGCTGCTGAAGTGGTCGATCGCCGGCATCATCCTGCTGCTGGTGATCCTGCGGCTGCTGACGATGTAGCGCCGCCGCTCAGGGGCAGATCTCGCTTCCCGCGAAGAAGAACGCGATCTCCGTCCGGGCATTGTCAGGCGAGTCCGAGCCGTGCACGGAGTTCGCCTCGATCGATTCCGCGAAATCCTTGCGGATGGTGCCGGCGGCCGCCTTCTTGGGATCGGTCGCGCCCATGATCTCGCGGTTGAGCGCCACCGCGTTGTCGCCCTCGAGCACCTGGACCACCACCGGTCCGGAAATCATGAACGTGACGAGGTCGGCGAAGAACGGCCGCTCCTTGTGGACGGCGTAGAATTGCTCCGCCATCGCCTTGGAGAGCTGCAGCCGCCTCTGGGCAACGATCCGCAGGCCGCGATCCTCGAAGCGGGCATTGATCTTGCCGGTCAGGTTCCGGCGCGTCGCGTCGGGCTTGATGATCGACAAGGTACGCTCGTTGGCCATGGGATACTCCCTCGGAAAGCGGCAAGCAGGGCGCGGTTATAGCCGCCGCGACTCGGGCTGGCAATGCGGTGTTGCGACGCCCTATTGGCCGCGCTTCTGCCAGCCGGTGCCCGTCTGTTCCCAGTAAGTGAGGGCGTGGCCGGCGGCCTTGGCGGCCGACCAGCGCCGGCGCGCCGCCTCCACCGCCGCGGCATCGTTGCCGTCGAACATGTCGCAGCAGCGGGCGAAACCGCCGAGGGAGGCGCTCTCGGCGCCATCCACCAGCACCAGCATGGTGGCGTCGTTGGGGTTCTCGTCCCGGGCGGTGAGGAAGATTGGCTGGCGCGACGCATTGGCGTCGTGCTGGCTGCCATGCGGCAGGAAGCTCGCCTCGCTGTAGGTCCAGAGGAGGCTGTCGAGATAGGCGACACGCTCGGCCGAGCCCGCCATCACCACCACGCGGTGGCCGCCGGCATGGGCGCGCTCCAGCAGCTGCGGCAGGGCGCGCTCGAGCGGCGTCGCCAGCAGGTGATAGAAGCCGATCTCGGTCATCCCGCCGCCGGCCTCAGCGGCCCTCGTAATGCTTCTCCACCAGCTCGTTGAGGAGCCTGACGCCGAAGGCGGTGGCGCCCTTCGGCACGATCGCGGCGTCCTTCTTGGACCAGGCGGTGCCGGCGATGTCGAGATGCGCCCAGGGAACATTGTTGACGAAGCGCTGCAGGAACTGCGCGGCGGTGATGCTGCCGCCGTCGCGGCCGCCACCGATGTTCTTCATGTCGGCGGCGTCGCTGTCGATCTGGCGGTCGTAGGCGTCGGCGAGCGGCATGCGCCAGAGCTGCTCCTCCACCGTCTTGCCGGCGGCAGCAAGGCGCTCGGCGAGCTGGTCGTTGTTGCCGAAGAGGCCGGCGTATTCATGGCCGAGGGCGACGATGATGGCGCCGGTGAGGGTCGCGAGGTTGACCATGAACTGCGGCTTGAAGCGGTCCTGGCAGTACCAGAGCGCGTCTGCCAGCACGAGGCGGCCCTCGGCGTCGGTGTTCAGCACCTCGACGGTCTGGCCCGACATGGTCTTGACGATGTCGCCCGGGCGCTGCGCGTTGCCGTCGGGCATGTTCTCGACCAGCCCCACGATGCCGACCGCGTTCACCTTGGCCTTGCGGCCGGCGAGCGCCTTCATCAGGCCGATCACCACGCCGGAGCCGGCCATGTCCCACTTCATGTCCTCCATGCCCTGGGCGGGCTTGAGGGAGATGCCGCCGGTATCGAAAGTGACGCCCTTGCCGATGAAGGCGACCGGCGCCTTGTCGCGGGCGCGCGCGCCGCGATACTGCATGACGACCAGGCGCGGCGGCTTGGAGCTCCCCTGCCCGACGCCGAGCAGCGCGCCCATGCCGAGCTTCTTCATGTCCTTCTCGTCGAGGATCTCGACCTTGACGCCAAGCTTCTCCAGCGTCTTCGCCTGCTGCGCCAGCGTCTCAGGGTAGAGGATGTTGGCGGGCTCGGAGACGAGATCGCGGGTCAGGAAGATGCCGGCGCCGATCTGCTCCAGCGGCGCATAGGCGCGCTTCGCGCTGGCGCCGGAGGATGTCAGCACCGTGAGCTCGGCGAGGCTGGGCTTCTGCTCCGGCTTCTCGCGGGTGCGGTACTTGTCGAAGCGGTAGGAGCGCAGCACCGCGCCATGGGCGAGGTTCGCTGCGGCCACGCCGCCGTCAAGCCGCGCGCCGGGGATCTTGTCCGCCGCGATCGCCGCCGCGGTGGCGCCGAGCGCGTTCAGCGCCGGCACGATCACGCCGCCGAGCCGCTTCATCTGCTGCGGACCGAGGCCGCCGGGCTTCCCCATTCCCAGCAGCAGGATGCGATCATAGAAGAGTCCGCGCGGCGCCGGCACCGCCAGCGTCTCCTCCTTCTTGCCGGTGAAGCGGCTCGCCGCCATCGCCTGCGCGATGGCGCCGTTGCTCTCGCGATCGAGGGCCGCGGCTGTCGGCGTCAGTTTTTTGCCTTCAAGCACGCCCACCACGAGCGTGCCGGATTTCGGCAGCCGCAGATCCGCAAACGCGATCTTCATGACGGTGTCTCCCCGTTGACAGGGGCGGCATCGTAATGATTTGGCGGTGAGTTGGCGAGAGCCGGCTGCAACCCCGGCTGGCGACGAGTGCGAGCTCAGCCCCCGGCAGAGCGCCGGCGCCAGGTGGTGAGGCCGCTGATCGCATAGTTCCAGACCGCGCCGACCAGCGCGCCCGCGGTGCTGGCGAGCCACCAGGGCACCTCGAGCTGCTCGAACAGCAGCGTCGCGGCGCCCCAGTTGGCGACCGCGCCCACCGAGCAGACGACGCAGAAGGATACCAGGCCGCGCAGGATGCCCCAGCCCTTGAGGCGCAGGTCGCGGTAGGTCAGCACGTTGTTGAGGATGAAATTGCCGACCATCGCCACGACGATGGCGATCGCCTGCGCCAGCCCGAACTGCAGCCCGAGCCCGGCGCGCATCAGCTCCAGCACGAAGAGCTGCACGAAGACGCCGATGCCGCCCACCAGCGCGAAGGAAAGGAAGCGGACGGGGATGAAGCGGCCGACCATCTTGTCGCCGATCAGCATCACGTATTCCCAGACCGCGAGGCTGTCGAGCTTGCTCTCGCCATGGGTGCGGCGGCGGAACTCGTAAGGCAGCTCCTTGAAGCGCAGCGGCGCCGGCGACGAGGCGAAGAGGTCCATCAGGATCTTGAAGCCGATGCCCGAGAGGTTGCGCACCGCCGCATCGAAGGCCTCGCGGCGGATCATGAAGAAGCCGCTCATGGAATCCGCGACGTCCGCCTTGAGGATGTAGCGGCTGAGGCTGGTGGCGAAGCCGCTCATGCGCACGCGCGCGTTGCTCCATTCGCCGAAGCCGCCGCCCGACACGTAGCGGCTGCCGACGACGACGTCGAGCGGCTCGCTTTTGAGCGTCCGCAGCATGTCCGGCAGCAGCCGCTCGTCGTGCTGGAGATCGGCGTCCATCACCGCGACATAGGGCGCGGCGCTGGCGAGCGCGCCCTCGATGCAGGCGGTCGAGAGCCCGCGGCGGCCGATGCGATGAAGGCAGCGCACGCGGGGATCGCGCTGGGCGCGCGCGCGGATCACGTCGCGGGTGCCGTCCGTCGAATCGTCGTCGACGAAAATCGCCTCCCAGGCGACGCCCGCCAGCGCGGACTCCAGCTGGTCGAGCAGCGGCTCGATATTGTCGCTCTCGTTGAGGGTGGGAATGACCACCGCGAGCTCGGCGACGCCGGCCGCGGCCGCTCCGGCGGCCGGAACCGGCGGCGCTGACCACCGCTCCGTCCTCGGCTTATCCAGCGGCTCCGTCACCCTCGCTCGCCCCACTTACTAAGAAACCCGGCCCGCCCTCGGGCGGCGCGTATCACGCCGAAGTGGATACCGGTTCGGCGTGGAAATTGCGACAAAACAAATATTTGTCGGCCGTGACCCAGTTCACTGCGCCCGCCCCATGCTCTAGCGCCATCTTGTTACCACATCGTCAACGGCAGAGGGGCGCCGGTGCCAGCATGGGGCTCCAGCGGGCGCCGTCCCATTGGGGATAGCGCCAGGCCTGCAGGATGCGCCACTGGTCGTCCCGGCGCTCCAGCAGCACCGGCTGGCGCGCCGG
>DATKPX010000006.1:0-3454 GCA_035523855.1 Allostellaceae bacterium | reverse complement strand
GGAGCGCACGCCGTCGGGATTGAGCGTGCCGGTCTCGCCGAGCTCGCGGCCGAGGCCGCACAGCACCTTCTCGTTGTAGAGCGGCAGCAGCGCGCGGGCGAGCGCGTCGTAGATGACGAGACGGATCGAGTTGGAGCCGATGTCGATCACACCGATCGGGCTGCCCCTGCCCGACTGCCGCGCCATTCCCCGTGCCGGCATCCCCTACTCCGGCGTCGCGGCCCGATCGACGATGGGACGCGGCCGCGGCCGCCGCAGCGCCCGGCCGCGGCCGGACAGGCTGGGATTGGTCATGAAATAGGTATGCGCGCTGAAGGCGCCGACGCTGGCGGGCTCGCGGATATAGGCGCCGCTGGCATCGAGGCGCCAGCTCTGCGCGGTGTCGCGCAGGTTCGACACCATGATCTCGTCCAGCACCTGGCGGTGCACCGTCTCGTTCTCGATCGGCACCAGGGATTCGACGCGCCAGTCGAAGTTGCGCGGCATCCAGTCGGCGGAGCTGATGAACACCTTGGCCTGGGGCGAGGGCAGCTTCTGGCCGTTGCCGAAGCAGACGATGCGGCCGTGCTCCAGGAAGCGACCGACGATGCTCTTGACGCGGCTGTTGTCGGAGAGCCCCGGCATGCCGGGCCTGAGGCAGCAGATGCCGCGCACCACCAGATCGATCTCCACCCCCGCCTGCGAGGCGCGGTAGAGCAGATCGATGATGGCGGGATCGACCAGCGAGTTCATCTTCGCCCAGATCTGCGCCGGCCGTCCGGCGCGCGCGTGCTCCATCTCCGCCTCGATCAGCTCCATCAGGCGCTTCCTGAGATTGACCGGCGCGAAGGCGATCTTCTCCAGGCTCGCCGGCGTCGCGTAGCCGGTCATGTAGTTGAAGAGCCGCATGGCATCGCGGCAGAGCGCGGGATCGCAGGTGAAGAAGGAGAGGTCGGTATAGACCCTGGCGGTATCCGGATGATAGTTGCCGGTGCCGAAATGCACGTAGGAGCGCAGTTCGCCGCCTTCGCGCCGCACCACCAGCGACACCTTGGCGTGCGTCTTCATCTCGATGAAGCCGTAGACCACCTGCACGCCGGCGCGCTCCAGGTCGCGCGCCCAGCGGATATTCGCCTCCTCGTCGAAGCGCGCTTTGAGCTCGATGAGCGCGGTCACCGTCTTACCGGCCTCCGCCGCCTGGACGAGGGCGCGCACGATCGGGCTGTTATCGCTGGTGCGGTAGAGCGTCTGCTTGATCGCGACGACTGCCGGGTCGCGCGCCGCCTGCAGCGCGAACTGCACCACCACGTCGAAGCTCTCGTAGGGGTGATGGACGATGATGTCCTTCTGCCGGATCGCCGCGAAGCAGTCGCCGCCGAAGTCGCGGATGCGCTCGGGGAAGCGCGGGTGATAGGGCTTGAAGAGAAGCTCGGGGCGCTCGCCGATGATCAGCTGGCGGGTGTCGGAGAGACCGATGAGGCCGTCGAGCAGGAACACGTCATCGGCGGAGACGTCGAGATTCTCTGCCAGGAAGCGCTGCAGGTCCTCCGGCATGCCGGCCTCGACGGCGAGCCAGATCACGTTGCCGCGGCGGCGGCGCTTCAGCGCGCTCTCGAACAGGCGGACCAGATCCTCGGCCTCTTCCTCGATTTCCATCTCGCTGTCGCGGACGATGCGGAACATCCCCTGTCCCACCACCGTGAAGCCGGGAAACAGCCGGTCGAGGAACAGCGTCACCACCTGCTCCAGCGGCAGGAAGCGCACCGCGGGTCCGGGGAGACGGATGAAGCGGCCGATGGCGCCCGGCAGCAGCAGCAGCGCCTGCATCTGCTTGCCATCGCCCGGCCGCGTCAGCTGCAGGGCGAGGCCAATGCCGCGGTTGGCGACGAAGGGAAAGGGATGCGCCGGATCGATGGCGAGCGGCGTCAACACCGGGAAGACATGCGCCATGAAGGCGGCCTCGAGCCAGGCGCGGTCCTCGCCGCTCAGGTCGGACGGTCCGATCACCGAGAAATCCGCCTCGCGCAGCAGCTGGCGGAGGTCGCGCCAGATCTCCTGCTGATCGAGCATCAGCTTGCGGGCGCGCTGGTTGATCGCGGCGAGCTGCTGCGCCGGCGTCAGGGCATCCTGGCTGGGCGTCGCCACGCCCGCGACCACCTGGCCTTTGAGACCGGCGACGCGGACCATGTAGAACTCGTAGAGGTTGCTGGCGGAGATCGACAGGAAGCGCAGCCGCTCCAGCAGCGGGTGGCCGGCGTTCTCGGCCTCGCTGATGACGCGCTCGTTGAAGGCGAGCCAGGAGAGCTCACGATTGATGTAGCGCGCCTCGGAATGCAGATCGATCGAGGGCGGGGCGACTGGCTGCGGTTGCGCCACTTGGATTCTCCGGCGGCGTATATATGTCGCTGTTTTACAACGGGTTGCGCGCACACTAGCGCGCATTTATGAAGATGTTATGGCAGGATTCGCGGGTCCAGGCGAGCGTCGGCTGCTGCTGGTGCGCCACGGCGCCGCCGGCGCGCCGCCGGCGGATGGCGGCGATCGCGACCGCCCGCTCTCGCCCGAGGGCTGGCGGGGTGTCGAGGGCCTGGCCGCCCATCTCGTTCGCAACGCGTTGATCGCCGATCACGGCCTCTGCTCGCCCGCCCGCCGCACCCGCGAGACCCTGGAAATCCTGCTGGAGAAACAGGATGGTACCGCCGAGGGCGAGATTGCCGAGGAGCTCTACCTGGCGCCCGCCGGCACCATCCTCAGCAGCCTCCGCCGCATACCCGCGGGGGCAGGTACCGTGCTGCTGGTCGGCCACAACCCCGGGCTGCAGGAGCTGGTCGTGGCCCTGGCGGGGAACGACGCACCGCCGGCCAGCGCCGGCTTCCCGCCGGCCACCCTCGCCGTCTTCGCGGTAGCGACTCCGTGGGCCGAGCTCGGGCCCGGCGCCACCCGGCTCATCCAGTTTCGGGCGCCTTGAGGCCGAGGGTGGCGCGGGCGAGCGGGATGGTGATGCTGCGCTGCTGGCTGAGCGCGGCGGCATCGAGGGCCGCGACAGTTCGGCGCGCCGCCTCGAAGCTGCGCTCGATGTGCCGCGACAGGAACAAGACGACATCGTCGCCGACGGCGACCTGACGGTCGGCAAAGAGCTTCACCAGCAAGGCCGCCAGCAGCGCCTCGTCGGGCGCCTCCACCGCCACGGCTGGCGCCGCCGCCAGCCGCGAGCGCAGATCCGCCAGCAGCCCGGGCCAGCGCGCCGGCGGCGCCGGCGCCGTCAGCAGCAGATGACCCTGCCGCTCGGCGACGACGTTATAGAGGTGGAGGAGCGCCTCGGCGCCGGCCCGATCGGCATCGTCCACCACCGCCGCGCGGGCATCGCCCAGCCGCGCCGGCACCTCGGCGGTGGCGAGCGTCTCGGCGGCGATCACCAGCGCGCCGCTCCGCGCCGCGAAGACCCGCGCCAGATGCGTCTTGCCGCAGCCGGCGG
>DATKPX010000005.1:0-6946 GCA_035523855.1 Allostellaceae bacterium | reverse complement strand
CCCCTGTTCCATAGCATATGGAACTGGGCGGCGAGGTCCTGAAGGTAAAATGCGATCCGGTGGGGTTCGTGCGCTTCCGCCGCGCTCTCAACGAGTCGCGGCCAGCCGGCGAGCTGTCTGATGAGACCGAGCTCCTCGCCGGCGGTCAAGCGATCGAGACGCGAGTCCCGCAGCGACTCGGGAGCGAGCTCCGCTGCCGGCAGCTGCTCGCGCGCCAGCCGCAGCACCGAGGCCGCGCGCGCATGCGCGTACTGGACGTAGAAGACGGGATTGTCCTTCGACTGCTCCATCACCTTGGCGAAGTCGAAATCGAGGGTCTGGTCGTTGCGTCGCGTCAGCATGATGAAGCGGAAGACGCTCCTGCCGACCTCGTCCACCACGTCGCGGAGCGTGACGAAGGTGCCGGCGCGCTTCGACATGCGCACGGGCTGGCCCTGGTCGAAGAGATTGACCAGCTGGCAGAGCTTTACATCGAGCGCGCCCTCGCCGTGCGTAAGCGCCTTCACCGCCGCCTGCATGCGCTTCACATAGCCGCCGTGATCGGCGCCCCAGACATCGATCATGTCGGCGAAGCCGCGCTGGTACTTGTCGAAGTGATAGGCGATGTCGGCGGCGAAGTAGGTCCAGGAGCCGTCGGATTTCTTCAGCGGCCGGTCGACGTCGTCGCCGAACTTGCTGGCGCGGAAGAGCGTTTGCGGCCGCGGCTCCCAGTCCTCCGGCAGCTTGCCCTTGGGCGGCTCCAGCACGCCCACATAGACGAGCCCGTCCGCTTCCAGCGCGGCAAGCGCGCGCTCGATGGCGCCGGCCTTGACCAGCGCGCGCTCCGAGGAGAACACCGCATGGGTGATGCCGATGACGGCGAGATCCTCGCGGATGAGACGCAGCATCTCCGCCGTGGCGAACTCGCGGACGGGATCCAGCCACTCGCTCTCCGGCCGATCCTTCCACCTGGCGCCGTCGCGCTCGGCGAGGCGCCGGCCGGCGTCCTTCAGGTATTCGCCGGGGTAGTAGCCTTCCGGGATCTCGGTGATGGTCTCGCCCAGCGCCTCGCGGTAGCGCAGATGCGCCGAGCGCGCGAGCACGTCGACCTGGGCGCCGGCGTCGTTGATGTAGTACTCCCGCGTGACGGCGAAGCCCGCCTTCTCCAAGAGCGCCGCCAGCGCATCGCCCACCACCGCGCCGCGGCCGTGGCCGACATGCAGCGGGCCGGTGGGATTGGCGGAGACATACTCCACGTTGACCCGCCGCCCCTGCCCGATCGCGGAATCGCCGTAGCTCGCGCCGGCGGCCAGGATCTCGCGCAGCCGCGCGTGCCAGAAGCTCTCGGCAAGGCGCAGGTTGAGGAAGCCCGGCCCGGCGACATCGGCGGCGGTGACGTCGCTTTGCGCCCGCAGCCGCTCGGCGAGCTTCGTCGCGATCTCGCGCGGGTTCTTGCCGGCTGGCTTCGACAGCACCATGGCGGCGTTGGTGGAGATGTCGCCGTGCGTCGGATCGCGCGGCGGCTCGACGGCGATGCGCGCGAGATCGAGACCGGCGGGAAGCTCGCCGGCGGCGATCAGCGCCGTCACCTCGGCGACGACGCGCTCGCGGAAATAGGTGAACAGGTTCATCATGGCTTGGCGTATCTATCGAACAGTCGGGCGTGCTCGTCGAGAGCGAAGCGGTCGGTCATGCCGGCGATATAGTCGGCGACCACACGGGCGGTGGCGGCCGCGCCCGGCCCCTCGGTCTGCTGGCGCCACTCCGTCGGCAGGCATTGCGGCTCGGCGAGCAGCAGCTGGAACAGCTCCTGCAGGATGCGGCGCGCCTTCGAGGACATGCGGTTCACGCGATAGTGGCGATACATGCGCTCGAACAGGAACGCCTTCAGCGCCTTGTCGTGCCGCGCCATCGTCTCGGAGAGCGCCACCGTCGCGGCACCGAGGCCGCGCACGTCGTCGGGGGAGCGCAGCTTCGCGTCGGCGGCGCGCCGGCGTGTCTCGGCGATGAGGTCGCCGGCCATGCGGTCGATCAGCCGGCGGATCGATTCATGGACGAGGCGCGCGCCGTCGAGGCCGGGATAGCGCTCGCGCACCTCGCGGAAGACCGGACCCACCAGCGGCACGGCATCGAGATCGGCGGGGCTGAAGAGCTCGGCGCGGAGCCCGTCGTCGATGTCGTGGTTGTTGTAGGCGATGTCGTCGGCGATCGCCGCCACCTGCGCCTCGGCGCTGGGCCAGGTCGCGAGCTCGAGATCGTGCGTCTTCACGTAGGCGGCGATGGTGGCGGGCACCGGCTTGCTGCGGGCGCCGCCGATCAGCGGCCCGTTGTGCTTCACCGTCCCTTCCAGGGTCTCCCAGGTGAGGTTGAGGCCGTCGAACTCGGCGTAGCGGCGCTCCAGCCGCGTCAGCGCGCGGAGCGTCTGATCGTTGTGCTCGAAGCCGCCGAAGGGCGCCATGGCGGCGTCGAGCGCCTCCTCGCCCGCATGGCCGAAGGGCGTGTGGCCCAAGTCGTGGGCGAGCGCCACCGCCTCGGCGAGATCCTCGTTGAGGCCGAGGGCGCGGCTCGCGCTGCGCGCGATCTGCGCCACCTCGAGGCTGTGGGTGAGACGCGTCCGGTAGTGGTCGCCCTCATGGTTGACGAAGACTTGCGTCTTGTATTCGAGGCGGCGAAAGGCGGTGGAATGGATGATGCGGTCGCGGTCGCGCTGGAACACCGAGCGGCTCGGGCTCTCCGGCTCGCGATGGAGCCGGCCGCGGCTCCGATCGGGCCGGGAGGCATAGGGGGCGAGCGCCGGCGGCTCAGTCATGGGGCGGAACCTACAAGCCGGTTCTCGCCCTGGCAACGGCCGCCCCGGCGGTTTGACAATTGACCCCTAATACCTACATTGAGGTCATCGCAACCGGACCCCGTGGACCCCATGGCCGAAGGCGGCACCAGCACCGGACGCAGCATTTCCCTCTCTGCCAGCGCGGCAAAGCGCATTGCCGAGCTCAAGGTGCAGGAGAACCTGCCGGCGGCCTTCCTGCGCCTCGCGGTCTCCGGCGGCGGCTGCTCCGGCTTCCAGTACGG
The DNA here is from genome assembly GCA_035523855.1 of Allostellaceae bacterium. Classification (GTDB taxonomy): domain Bacteria; phylum Pseudomonadota; class Alphaproteobacteria; order ATCC43930; family CGMCC-115725; genus DASZHJ01. The sequence goes on along the minus strand of DATKPX010000005.1, from coordinate 3,895 downwards.
CTTCAGCTTCGACGATGCCAGGCAGGACGACGACTCCGCCTTCGAGCGCGACGGCGTCACCCTCGTCATCGACGCGACCTCGCTGGAGCTGGTGGACGGGGCGGAGATCGACTTCGTCGAGGATCTCATGGGCGCCGCCTTCCAGGTCCGCAATCCCAACGCCAGCTCCTCCTGCGGCTGCGGCAAATCCTTCGCGATCGGCTGAGCCGGCACGCCGGCGCAGCGCCATGAAGATCGCCACCTGGAACGTCAACTCGATCAAGGTGCGGCTGCCGCATGTGCTGGCCTGGCTGGAGAGCGCCAGGCCCGATGCGCTCTGCCTGCAGGAGATCAAGTGCGCCACCGAGGATTTCCCCATGCTGGAGCTCAAGGGGCTTGGCTATCACGCGGCCGTCTCCGGCCAGAAGACCTATAACGGCGTGGCGCTGCTGACGCGCGAGCCCGCCCGCGATGTCACCGTCGGGTTGCCCGGCGACGACGGCGACACCCACGCCCGCTACATCGAGGCGACCGTCGGCGACGTCCGCGTCGCCTCGATCTACCTGCCGAACGGCAATCCCACCGACACCGACAAATTTCCCTACAAGCTCGCCTGGATGAAGCGGCTCGCCGCGCGCGCCCGCGAGCTGCTGGCGGGCGAGCAGCCGGTGGTGCTCGCCGGGGACTACAATGTCTGTCCCACCGATGCGGACGTCTACGATCCCGAGGGCTGGCGCGACGACGCGCTCTGCCGGCCGGAATCGCGGGCGGCCTTCCGCAGCCTGCTGCATCAGGGCTACACCGACGCCTTCCGCGTCTTTCACACCGAGCCGCACCGCTACAGCTTCTGGGATTATCAGGCCGGCCGCTGGATGCGCGACGAGGGGCTGCGCATCGATCATCTGCTGCTGTCGCCGCAGGCGACCGACCGCCTCGCCGCCGCCGATATCGACAAGGCGCCGCGCGGACGCGACAAGGCGTCCGATCACACGCCGGTCTGGTGCGAGCTCAATTCCGCTAGAACTTGAGGCCGTAGCGCAGGCGAACGCCGCCCATGCTGTCGTTGCGGTCGGGCCCCTCGGCCGGCAGCGCCCGATCGATGCTGAGCGTGAAGGTGTTCTGGGTATCGACGCGATAGCCGAGCTCGAAGCCGCCATGGAGCAGCAGCGGCGCGTTGAGTGCCCGCGGCCCGGCGGTATCCTCGAAGCTCGCCTGCCGATTGGTCGGCACCGACCCGCCGAGGCCGACGGTGCCGAAAAGGCCGGTGCTGGGCTCGCCGACATCGATGCTGACGCCGAGATAGGTGCGGCGATTGCCGGCGGCGGCGGTGCTGTCCGGCATCAGCTGCGGCACGCGCGGCGAGAAGCTGAACTGCTGCGGCCCGTCACCGGGCGTCGCCAGCGTCAGCGAGTAGGCGGCGGGCGGCGACTGCAGGCCGGCGCCGAAGCCGGCGCCCGCGCTGGTGCCGGGACTGAATTGCGGCACCGGCACGCTGCCCCAGACCAGCTTGAGTCCGCCCACATAGGAATTGGAAGCCTGGTCCTCGGCGCGCGCCGGCGCCGCAGCGATGCCGAGCACCGCCGCCAGAACCAGCCCTGCCGTGAGACCCGCGCGCCGCATCAGCGCCTTCCCCGACTCATCCACTCCGAGAGCATGCGATCGAGGGCGACGAGGCCGTCCGGCGCGATCTCCACGAACCGCGCGCCCACGTCGCCTTCCTCCCGGTCCGCCCAGATTATCTCGGCGGTAAAGTCGCAGGTATGATCGATGTGGATCATATGCAAGCTTCCCGCGATTCCGTCGCCCACCGCCAGCCCCAGATCGCGCGCTTCAATGCGGAACCCGCCCAGGGACCAATTCAACGATTTGTAGTCACGCCCTTGAATCCGCACGAGGATCGGCGGCACCGGGTAGCGCCGGTCGCGCCGGAATTCGTGACGGTCGAAACTGGTTCGTACAACGCGCCGCAGCATGCCCGACCCCCTCCATCGAGGCAATATAAAATAACTTTCCTTAACAAAGGTTTATGTCAGGGCGCGAAGGCCGGACCAAAGGGCCTGAGGCGCAGTCCCGGCCGCAACCGCCGGAATGGGAAGTCGGCGGGATCCGCCAGCATGGCTCCGGGCGCCTTCACCACCAGGATGTCTTGTGCGATCGGGGCGAAATCCGCCCGGAAATGCACCGAGCTCTTGAGGGCAAGGATCCGCTCCGCCGGCGGCTCGACCCCGAGATGCCGGAAGATCGACTGATCCGCCCCCTGCACCTTCCGGCTCGCCACCACCACCCGGACGCCGCCGATGCGCAGCAGCGCCATCGGCCCGAGGTTCATCTGGGCGCCACCCCACATGGGCCCGGTGCCGGTGAAGCGGCCGTTGCCCAGGCGCTCGACGGTGAAGCTGCCGCGGAACGGCCGATGCCCCTCGCCCGAGCGCCCGCCCAGTCCCAGGGTCAGATCGGCGCCGGCCCCGGCCGCATGGGCGGCCTGGGCCGCGGCGGGATCCCACATCACCGCGAGCGCCGCCTGCTCGGCCCGGCCCCGCACCAGCGCCTCCAGCACGCCCGTGGTATCGGAGCTGCCGCCGGCGCCGGGATTGTCCTGGGTATCGGCCAGCACGACAGGCTTGCCGGCCGGCCGGCGCAGGGCTTCCGCCACCGCCTCGTCCGGCTCGTAGATGCGCCCGGCGAAATCCTTCTCCCGCTCGAGGACAATTTCCTTGAGCCGCTGCACCGCGGCGCGCGTCTTGCCGGGATCGCCGCCGTAACCGAACACGGCGGCGCCGCAGTAGGGGAAATCGGCGGCGGGAAATCCCGGTGTGAAACTCAGCTGTACCCCGGCCGCCGCCTCGATGGCGGCAAGCTCGCGAAAGATCCCGGCCGCCGGCTCGGCCATCGTGCACTGCCACGGCAGAGGGATGAGGAATGGCAGTGTCTCAAATGCCTTGTGAGGCTTTCTTCGGGTTTCAAGCAAGCCAAGCAACGCCTCGGCGGCACGCTTCCCGGTGGCCTCCATATCGACATGGGGATAAGTCCGGTAGCCGATCATTACGTCAGAGAATTCAATCATCTCCGGCGTGACGTTCGCGTGGAAATCCAGGCTGGTGACGAGCGGGATGTCGCTGCCCACGACAGCGCGGAGGCGGCGCAGCAGCTCGCCCTCGCCGTCGTCCAGATGCTCGGTCACCATCGCGCCGTGCAGGTCGAGGTAAAGGGCGTCGATCGGGCCCGCGGCGCGGAGATCGTCGAGCATCATGCCGACGATCCGCTCATAGGCATCCTCGGTGACGTGAGCCGAGGGCGTGGCCGCCGCCCAGACCAGCGGCAGCAGTGTGTGACCCGCGCCCTTCAGCACCTCGATCGCGCCCGCGATCGGCAGGTTCATGCCGGTGAAGGCGGGATAGAAGGCGTCGCCCCGTTGCAGCCCGGGCCAGCCGCCGCCCAGCGCGAACTCCTCGTAGCTCGCCTTGAGCGGCGCGAAGGTGTTGGTCTCGTGATGGAGGCCGCCGATCGCGATGCGCGCCATGCTCTACTCCTCCGCCGCCGGGTAGCGATGCGGCGTCCCCTGGTAATCCCAAACGATCCACTGGTCGCCGTCACCGGCAGAGTCCGCATGGCTGCGCCCCACCGGCACCTTGCCGTGGCCGCCGGGCACATCCAGCACGTAATGCGGCTGGCAGAGACCGGAGACGCGGCCGCGCAGCGCGTCCACGATTTGCCGCCCCTCGGCGAGGCTCAGGCGGAACCGCTCGGTGCCGCGGGCGAGATCGGGATGATGGAGGTAGTAAGGCCTGACCCGCGCCGCCACCAGCCCGCGGAAGAGCTGCTCGAGGATGCCGGCATCATCGTTGACGCCGCGCAGCAGCACGGTCTGGCCCAGCAGCGGAATGCCCGCCTCGGCCAGCCGCCGGCAGGCGGCGCG
>DATKPX010000004.1:0-9414 GCA_035523855.1 Allostellaceae bacterium | reverse complement strand
TGTCATAATAAGGAATGCGGTCGCGCATGGCGATGCTGGTGGCGAACCACAGCTCGAGCGTGGTGTCGGCGATGCCGAGCTGCACCGGCGAGAGGCCGATGTGATGATGCGCGTTGACGAAGCCCGGCAGCACCACCTCGCTGCCGCTGCCGATGACCGGCAGATCCGGATGGGCGCGGGAGAGATCAGCGAAGCTTCCAATCTCGGCGATGATGCCGTCCCGCTGCAGGATCGCGCCGTCGTCGATCTGCTCGACCCGATGGCGGTCGAGAGCGCGGGTGATGATGTGCTTGCCGCGGATGATCGAGGCGGTCATCCGATCATCTCCCTCAATCCGCGGCCGCCATGCTCTCCTGCTCGGCGAAGGCGCGGTCCACCTCGTCCTGCAGCAGCTTGGTGAGATCGACCCGGAGCTGGAGCGAGGCGGGCGCTGTGAGATCGCGCGGGCGCGGCAGATCGATCGGCACGATCGCCTTGATGCGGCCCGGCCTGGAGGTGAACACCACCACCCGGTCGGCAAGCGCGATCGCCTCGTCGATGGAATGGGTCACGAACAGCACCGAGGCCTTGCTGGTCTCCCAGACATCGAGGAGGAAGCCCTGCATCTTGGCGCGGGTCTGCACGTCGAGGGCGGCGAAGGGCTCGTCCATCAGCAGCACCTCCGGCTGCATGGCGAGCGAGCGCGCCACCGCCACGCGCTGGCGCATGCCGCCGGAGAGCTCGTCCGGCCGCTTCTCGAAGGCGTCGGAGAGACCGACGCGGATCAGCACCTGGCGCGCTACCTCCTTGCGCTTCTCCGCGGCCATATGGCGGATCGAGAGGCCGAAGCTGACGTTCTGCCAGACATTGAGCCAGGGGAAGAGCGAGGCCTCCTGGAAGATGAGGCTCCGCTCCGGCGCCGGTCCCTCGATGATCGCGCCGCGGGCGTAGAGATCGCCTGACGTCGCGGTCTCGAGCCCGGCGATGAGATAGAGGAGCGTGCTCTTGCCGCAGCCGCTGGGCCCCAGCAGCACCACGAACTCGCCGGCGGCGATGTCGAGATCGATGTCGCGCAGCGCCTCGTGCGCCCGCTCGGTGCCGGCGGCCCAGACCTTGCCGACGCCGCGGCAGGTGACCGCGGATTTCGAGCTTATGGGATTGCGGAGATCAGCCACCGGCCAGCGACCCCTGGCCCTTGGGGAGCCAATAGAGCACGCGCCGCTGCAGCAGGCGGAGCGCGAAATCGAAGGTGAAGCCCAGGAGGCCGATCAGCACGATGGTGAAGAAGACCAAGCCCGGGTTGAAGGTGTTGCGCGCCATGGAGATGATCTGGCCGAGCCCGTAGCCGACGCCGGTCGCCTCCGCCACCAGCACCACCATCCAGGCGCCGAAGAGGTTGAGGCGCAGCACCACCAGCAGGCCCGGCAGGATCGCCGGCAGGATGACGCGGGTGTAGATCTGCCACTTGCTGGCGCCCATGGTGCGGGCGACGTTGATGTAGTTGCGGTTGACGCTGTCGATCTGGGTGATGGTCGCCAGCACCATGGTGAAGAAAAGAGCGATGAACACCATGAAGATGGCGGGTCCGTTGCCGATGCCGAACAGGAAGATCGCCACCGGCAGCCAGGCCACCGGCGAGACCGGCGCCAGCAGCGTGATGGTGGGCAGCGTCAGCTTCTCGAAGAGCGCGTTGTAGCGGATCAGGATGCCGAGGCAGAGGCTGGTGACGGCGGCGATCGTGAGCCCCGCCAGCACGCGCGCCGTCGAGGACACCATGGTGATGACGACCGCCATGGTGGGCGTCGGGCCGGCGTTCGGGTTGACGCCGATCTCCCAGCGCTTCGCCGTGTTGAAGTTCTTCGCCTGGTCGGCGAAGTTGCCGAGGAAGATGTGCGGCGGCGGCAGCAGGCGCTGGTCGGCGATGCCGGTGTACCAGAGGAGCTCCCAGATCCCGGCGAAGAAGCCGATGGAGACCATCGCCCAGCCGATCTTGGGACCGTGCCGGGAGACGATCTCGCCGAGGCGCCGGGCGAAGCTGGGAACCGGCTTCGCGCCGAAGCCGGCCACCCCCTCGCCCCGCAGCTTGATGCCGACCGCCGCCATCGCGATCAGGCCGACTTGTACTTGAGCTTGGAGTAGACGTCCGGCACCTCGGCGATCGCCTGCTCCAGGAAACTCCAGTCGATGGCGTCGCGGCCGGGCTTCTTCTTGATGTAACCCATGGCCATCACGGACTCGACGCGGTTCAGGATGAACTCCTCCTGGGCGCGCTGATCGACTTTGGCTGGCTGCGCCTTGGCGCCGATGCGGGCGTTCTCGATCGTGGTCTTGTAGTAGGTGCCGACGAGGGTCTCCTGCAGCAGCTTCTCCTGATCGGTCTCCCAGGCGGCCTGCGCCTTGAGCATCGCCTTGATCAGCGCCTTGACGCTCTTCGGATCCTTCTCGATGAGCTTGCTGCTGGCGGCCAGCACGCAATCCGTATATTGCGGCCCGTAGATGTCGATGCCGTCGGAGAGCAGGACCGAGCCCTTGACGTCGTTGAGGAGGGCGGAGCCGTAGGGCTCGATGGTGGAGGCGATGTCGACCGCGCCCGCCTTGAAGGCGGCGACCATCTCGCCCATCGAATCCATGTAGCGGACGGTGACGTCCTTGTAGGCGACGCCGTTCTTCTTCAGCCAGTCATAGGGCAGCACCTCGAGGGTGTCGTTCTGGAAGGTGCCGAGCACCTTGCCCTTGAGCTTCTCCGGCTTGTCGAGGCCGGGCTGCGCCACGATGTAGACGCCCTGCACGCCGCCGCCGGCGACGATCTTCACCGGCGCGCCGGCGTCGTAAAGCGCCATGAAATTGGTGTAGGGCAGCACGCTCACATCGACCTGGCCGGTGCCGAGGAAGGTCACCTGGTCGGCGAAGGACGGCGTGTCGACGAATTCGAGGGTGAGGCCGTCCTCCTTGGCGAGCTGCTTCGCGTGGGTGATGAAGAAGGCGACGTTGCAGAAGCCGTTGCCGTGCGTGCCTTTGAAAGTCGACGCCGCGTGCGCGCCGTGCGAGAAGCCCATGCCCGACACCGCGATGGTGATGGTGCCGGCCGCGCCTGCCTTCAGGAACGAGCGGCGATGGATGGCGGGAGCGGTGATCCCGCCGAGGCCGCGACTGCCGTGATGATCACACATGAGAGCACCTCCTCTGTTGTCCGCTCGCCCGTGCCGGGCATTGGTCGCGATCGACGCTCGAGCGCGGCTGCGGACAACCTGCAACAGACATGCCAGATCCGATCGTCGCCGATGGAAGCGCCGTTGACATCGCCGTGCGCAACGGCGCGGCGACAGCGGCGCGCGATGGATTCGGCATGATCCTTGCGACGTGACGCGCAACCGGCTGAGCATCGTCACCGCCAGCGGCGACGATGCGCGCAAGCAGCGACGCGGGAATGGGAACGTTGGGATTTCATCACTCTAAGCGGCAGGCGCGCGAGTGCGAGGAGCGCGCGATGCCGGAATTGCGTGTGCGCGCCGGTGCCGGCGCGAGCGCGACGGCGGCACCGGCAGCAGCGCGATTTGCGCCGCGCTCCGCGGCCGCTGGTAGCGCCCCCGATATTTCGAGAGCGGCCATCTCCGGTCTCGCCGGAGGACATTTCCGCCCGTCGGACAGCCCAGTCTTCTGTATACAAACTGACCAATTGTATACAAGATGCCCAGGAATCGATCATGGCCTCGCGCGCGCCGGCGCCGGCGCAGTGTCGCCGCGCGAGGGACACAAGGAGTGGAGGGATTTAAGTGCCGTCACCACAAGGTAAGCGCAGCACACCGGAATCGGCGTCGATCGAGTCCGGCCGGCTCGGCGTCTGGGCCGGCCTCGCGAGCGATCCGATCGCCGAGGCGGTGCAGGAGGCGATCTGCGAGGGGCGGCTGCCGGCGGGAACTCGGCTCGGCGAGGAGGAGCTCTGCCGCGTCTTTGGCGTGAGCCGCACCCTGGTGCGCCAGGCGCTGCAGCGGCTGGGCTTCGCAGGCCTCGTCACCTTGCGGCCGAACCGCAGCGCCTTCGTCGCCTCGCCCACCCTTGACGACACCGCGTCCGCCTATGCGGCGCGCCGCCTGATCGAGGCGGACATCATCGCCGAGGCGACGCGCCATTGCACCGCCAACGACATCCGCACCTTGCGCCAGCATCTGAAAGCGCAGGCGGACGCCCAGGCGCGCGGCCATCGCAGCGAGGCGCTGCGGCTCCTCGGCGAATTCCACCTGATCATCGCTGAGATCGGCGGCAATGCCATCCTCGGCGATTTCGTGCGCCAGCTGGTGCCGCGCACGACCTTGAGCCTCGCGCTCTTCGAGCGCCGCGACCTCCCCTCCTGCGCCCTCGACGAGCATCGGCTCCTCATCGATCTCATGGCGAAGGGCGACCCCAAGGCGGCGGCGCAAGCGATGCGCCGGCATCTCTCCAGCGATTTCGGCCGCCTCGCGGTCAGGCCGGAGGGTGAGCCCGTGGTGAACCTCGCCGCGGCGCTGCGACCGGGAGCGGCGAAGTGACCACCCTGCTGGTCATCAATGGCAACACCACCCAGGTGATTACCGATCGCGTGGCATCTGTAGCGCGGGAGTTCTGCGCGCCCGGCACTGCGATCAAGGCGGTGACCGCGGAGACCGGGCCGCGCGTCATCTCGACCCGCGCCGAGAACCTGCTGGGCGGCCAGTCCGTGCTAACCCTGGCCGCGCGCCACCACGCCGGCTGCGATGCCGCCATCATCGCGGTGGCGAGCGACACCGGCCTCCGCCCGGTGCGCGAGGCGCTTCCCATTCCGGTGGTCGGCATGACCGAGGCGGCGCTCCTCACCGCCTGCGCCATCGGCGACGGCTTCGGCTTTCTCGCCATCGATGCCCGCGGCGGCGGCCTCTACCGCGAGGTGATCGCGGGCCATGGGCTCGCCGCGCGCATGGCCGCCTTCGAGGCGATCGCCCTGCCGCCGGCGGCATTCCTGTCGCCGAAGGACGCGGCGGAGCCGATCCTGGCGGGGATCGCCGCCCTTGCCGAGGCAGGCGCCGACGTCGCCGTCATCGGCGGCGCCGCTTTCGCCGGTATGGCGGGGAAACTCGGCGACCGACCACCGATCCCGGTCCTCGACAGCATCGGCTGCGCCGTCCGCCTCGCCGAGACGCTGGTGGCGCTGAAGCCGGCGCGGCCGAAATCCGGCGGCTATGCGCCGCTGCCGAGACGCGAGCTGGTCGACGTCGAGCCCGCCATCGCCGCCCTCTTCAATCCCGCATCGGAGAAGACGAAATGAGCAACGCCGCCGTGAAGAAGCATCTGCGCCTCACCCATGCAGGCGCGCTGGCGATCCTTGGGGCCGCGATCGCCAAGGCCGATGCCATGGGCGTCCCGCAATGCATCGCCATTGTCGACGATGGCGGCAACCTCCTCGCCTTCATCCGCATGGACGGCGCCAAGTTCCTCAGCGTCGAATCCGCGATGCGGAAGGCGATCACCGCGGTCTCCAGCCGCGTCCCCACCGGCGGCGTCGCCGAAGGGCTCGACATGAAGCTCGCCGCCGCGACCTCCGGCAGGCTCACCAATCTCAAGGGCGGAGCTCCCATCACCGTCGATGGGCTGGTGATCGGCGGCATCGGCGTCGGCTCCGGCACCGGCGATCAGGATCTGGAAGTCGCCAAGGCCGGGCTTGCCGCCATCGAGGGCGCGAGCGCCTGAGGCCGCCGATGAGCGGAGATTACGATCGCGATCTCGTCGGCTACGGCGCCCATCCGCCGGACCCGAAATGGCCCGGCGGGGCGCGGCTCGCCATCAACTTCGTGATGAACTACGAGGAGGGCTCCGAGCCCTCGGTGCAGGACGGTGAGGGCTTCACCGAGACCGGCCTCACCGAGTCCCACGGCGCCGATACCGGCGTCCGCGGCCGCGACCTCGCCGGCGAGGGCATGTTCGCCTATGGCAGCCGGGTCGGCTTCTGGCGGCTGATGCGGCTCTTCCGCGAGCGCGAGCTGCCGTTCACGGTGTTCGGCTGCGCGCTCGCCATCGAGCGCAATCCCGCCGCCGCCGAGGCGATCCGGCAATCCGGCGTCGATGTCTGCTGCCACGGCTGGCGCTGGGTGAAGCATTACCTGCTCAGCGAAGCGGAGGAGCGCGAGCACATCCGGCGCGCGGTCGCCTCGCTGGCGAAGACGGTGGGCGAGCGGCCGCTCGGCTGGTATTGCCGCTACGGTCCGGGCGTCAACACGCGGCGCCTCGTCGTCGAGGAAGGCGGCTTCCTCTACGACAGCGATGCCTACGACGACGAGCTGCCTTATTGGAAGACGGTCGGCGGCAAGCCGCATCTCGTCGTCCCCTACTCGCTGGTCAACAACGACGGCAAGTTCGCCAGCGGCAGCTTCGGCAGCGCGAACGACTATTTCCAGTTCCACAAGGACGCCTTCGACCTGCTCTACCGCGAGGGACGGACGCATCCCAAGATGATGTCGGTGGGGCTGCACATGCGCCTTATCGGCCACCCGGCGCGCGCCGCCGGGTTGGAGCGCCTCCTCGACTACGTCAAGGGCTTCGACGGCGTCTGGATCGCGCGGCGCCTCGACATCGCGCGGCACTGGAGGACGACGCATCCCGCCCCGGAGGCGCGATGAGGCTCACCGGCAGCGATGGACCTGCCGCCGACGATCGCTGGTCGCGGGATTTCCGCGGCTATGGCGGGCAGCCGCCGCCGGTGCGCTGGCCCGAGGACGCCCGCGTTGCGGTCTCGCTGGTCGTCAACATCGAGGAAGGCGCCGAGCTTGCGGTGAGCCAGGGCGATCCGCGGAACGAGCGCCTCTACGACATCACCGAGGAGGTGGTCGGATCGCCCGATCCCTGCATGGAATCCCATTTCGAGTACGGCACCCGCGCCGGGTGGTGGCGCATCATGGAGGTGCTGGAGCGAGCGGGCGCCGTCGCCACCATGAATGCCTGCGGCCGTGCCATCGAGCTCTCGCCCTGGCTCGCGCAGGATGCGGTGCGGCGCGGTCATGAGGTCGCCTGCCACGGCTGGCGCTGGGAACGCCACGCCGGCATGACCCTGGCGCGCGAGCGCGATCTCATCCGCCGCGCCGTCCGCGCCATCGAGGCCGCCTGCGGCGAGCGGCCGGTGGGGTTCCATACCCGCTCGGCGCCGTCGGTGAATACGCGGCGCCTGCTCGTCGAGGACGGCGGCTTCCTCTATGACAGCAACGCCTACAACGACGACCTTCCCTATCCGGTCGCGGTCGACGGGCAGAGCCACCTGGTGCTGCCCTATGCCTTCGACACCAACGACATGCGCTTCCAGAACGGCGGCGGCTTCGTCTTCGGCGAGGATTTCGCCCGCTACTGCATCGCCGCCTTCGACCGGCTCTGGGAGGAAGGCGCCGCCGCACCGCGCATGATGACCGTCGGCCTCCACCTCCGCATCATCGGCCGGCCTGGCCGCATCGGTGGTCTCGTCGCCTTCCTCGACCACGTGCGCCGGAAGGGTGGCGCGTGGGTCGCCCGGCGCGACCAGATCGCCCGGCACTGGCGCGCGGCGGTGGGATTGCCGGAGACGCACCAGCCTGGATCGAACGAACCGCAGTGATCAGGCTCGATGCCCCGGATCGAACAGGGAGAATCGCATCGCTTTCAGCGATAATGGGGGTCTGGGCCACTTTCGCCGCGTACCCGGCGCCGGCGCCGCCGATTGCCAAACCGCCGGCTCCGATGCCGCCGCCCTCCTCGGGCGGTGGCATCGTCTCTGGGCAAAGCAAGCTCACCGTGCTCGCGATCTCGTCTCGACCACAGCCATAAGAAGCCGGTAGCGGGGGAGCCGTCACCGGTCTGCAGATCCGCGGCTATCTCACGGGACGGGTACGACGCGCCCGGCGTCGGCGGAGCCGATGATGGCTTCGAGGATGGCGGCGCCGTGGATGGCGTCGGCGGTGGAGACGGGATAGGCGGTACCGCCGGCGACGGCGTCGGCGAAGGCCTCGAGCTCGGCGCGCTCGATATCCAGCGGCGGAAATTTCCTCTCCTCGGTCTTGCCGTCGCGGCTGGCGATGACCAGGGTCTCCGGTCCGCGCATCTCCGCCCAGCCCTCGGAGCCGAAAACCTGCAGGCGCCAAAGCGGTGCCGAGGCGAAGATGGTGCCGAGATATCCCAGCGGTCCGCGCTCGAACTGCAGCAGCACCGCCGTTGCATCGTCGATATCGATCGGCAGCGCCAAGTGCCGGCTCCAGGTCTCGACCGCTTTGACGTTGCCGCAGAGATCGATCATTGCGTCGAGCAGGTGGACGCCCAGCGACGTCATGCCGCCGGCCGGCGATTCCGTCCGGCTCGCGCGCCAGGCCGCAGGCCCGTGGCGATAGCCGGAGTTCGAAGAGAATGTGCCTTCGATCTGCAGCGGCTTGCCGAGCTTGCCGCCGGCGACGAGCTCTTTGAGGGCGATCATCGCCGGCAGGAAGCGGCGATTGTATCCGACCGCCAGCGTGACGCCGGCGCGATGGCAGGCTTCCGCCGCGGCGACGGCGCTGACCCGGGTCAGCGTGAACGGCTTCTCGACGAAGACCGCCTTCTTCGCCGCCGCCGCCGCGATTACCTGCTCGGCGTGCTGGCTGTGGGGCGTCGCCAGCACGACCGCGTTGACGATCGGATCCTCAAGAGCGCCGTCGAGAGCGCCATGAAGCGCCAGGCCCTGCTCGCCGGCGAATGCACGCGCCTTGTCCGGCGTGCGCGCCACCGCCGCGACGAAGCGGATGCGCTCGCTCTTGCCCTGGACCGATCTCACCAGACGTTGCCCCCACTCGCCGACGCCGATGATCGCTGCAGTGATCACGCTTTTCACTCCTTCGAGTATCCGACTGGAAGAGAGGCGGCGCCCTAGAGACGCGGCTCAGTCGCCATCATGGACGGGCGCGCGGCAAAATCGGCGTGCCAGCGCGTCGCCATCGGGCGGCCCCGGCGCCAGTCGATCTGCGGCAGGCGGAAATCGAGATAGGCAAGCGCGCAAGCCAGCGTGATGGTGGCGATGTCGACGCGCCCGCCGAGTGCGGCGGCGGGGCCTTCGATCGCGTCGAGAGCGTGGCGCAGCTTCGCTTCCTGCCGATCGAGATTGCCCTGATAGACGAACTCCTTCGGCCGCCGCACCGCCTCGACCACCCGGGCGACCGCGGCCTCCATGATCCCGTCGCCCAGCGCATGGAGTTGCAGCACCGGCCAGCGCGCCGACGGCGCTGTCGGAATGAGCGGGCGACCTCCGTGCAGGCTGTCGAGATACTCGCAGCAAAGCAGCGAGCCGATGAAGGTGCCGTCGCCGGTTATCAGCGCCGGGATCTTGCCGAGCGGATTGTCGCGATGGATGTCGGTGTCGAGCGCCCAGACGTCGGTTCGGACCAACTCGATCCGCTCGCCGAGCCCCGCCTCCTGGGCGAAGGCCAGCACCTTGCGCAC
>DATKPX010000003.1:0-4230 GCA_035523855.1 Allostellaceae bacterium | reverse complement strand
CGGCCAGCGCTCCGCATTGAAGTCGTCGAGCGCCTGATCGATCAGCATGCGGTCGGCGCGCGAGGGGGCGTCCTCGACCGTGAGGCGAAAGCCGTCCGGCATGATCATGCGCCGGAGTATGCCCGGCGCGCTCAGCCGCTGGAAGAGGTCGGGTGGGCCGCCTGGCTGGGCTGCGCCTTGCCGCCGGGAGGCAGCACCTGGTGCAGCAGGACGATGCTGATGCGTCGGTTGCGCGGCGAGCGCGGATCGTTGGGATCGAGCAGGTCGCGATCGGCCATGCCGACGACCTTGTCGATGCGGTCGAGCGGCACGCCGTCATTGAGGAGCTCGCGGCGGCTCGCATTGGCGCGGTCGGCGGAAAGCTCCCAGTTGCCGTAGTTGCGGCCGAACGCATAGGGCGTGCCGTCGGTATGGCCGGTGATCGAGACCTTGTTCGGCAGCTTCTGCACGACCTGCGCCACCAGCGCCATCAGCTTCTGCGCGCTGTCGTCCATCTGCGCCGAGCCCAGCGGGAACATCGAGCGCTTGTCCTGGTCGACGATCTGGATGCGCAGGCCCTCGGGCGTGCGGTCGATGAGCAGGTTGTCGGCGAGGTTCTTGAGGTCGGGTACGTCCTGGATCGCCTGGCGGAGCGCGAACTCGGCGGCGGCGAACTGCTTGTCCTCCTTCTCGGCGAGGCGCTTCTGCAGCTCCGCCTCGGTGATCTGGTCGACCGGCTTGTCGCGCACCACCGCGCCCTGGTCGGCGCCCTCGGCGTCTTCCTTGTCGGTCTTGGCGGGGGCGCCGTTGTTGGTGCCTTCATCGCCGTCGTTGGGCTGCCGCATGCTCTCGATCGCCGGCGAGAGGTTGGGGCGGGACGAGGGCGTGCTCTGCGCGCCGACCTCGCCCATGCTGATGCCGCCCAGCACGCCGCCGGCGCCGCTGATCGAGCGCGAAGCGATGCTGGGATCGAAGTAGTCGGCGATGCCGCGCTTCTGCACGTCGGTGGTGACGTTGAGCAGCCACAGCAGCAGGAAGAACGACATCATCGCGGTGACGAAATCCGCGTAGGCGACCTTCCAGGCGCCGCCGTGATGGCCGCCACCGACGACCTTCTTCACCTTCTTGATGATGACGGGCGCGTTGGGGTTGTTGCTCTTTGCCATTCCGGCAGCCCCCGCCTAGCTCGCCGCCGAGGGCAGGTTCTCCACCGCCGTCTCCACCTCGTAGAAGGTCGGCCGCACATCGGAATTGAGCGCCTTGCGGGCGAACTCCACCGCCACCGAAGGCGCGTAGCCCTGCATATAGGCGAGGATCGCCGCCTTGATGCAGAGGTAGTAGCGCACCTCCGCGTCGGCGCGGCCCTTGATCGCCGCGGCGATCGGGCCGACGAAACCGTAGGACAGCAGCACGCCGAGGAAGGTGCCGACGAGGGCGCCGCCGATCAGATGGCCAAGCACCGCCGGCGGCTCGGTGATCGAGCCCATGGTATGGATGACGCCGAGCACCGCGGCGACGATGCCGAGGGCAGGGAGCGCGTCGGAAGTCTGCGAGATCGCGTGCGCCACCACCTCGTGCTCCGCGTGGTGGGTCTCGATCTCCTCGTCCATCAGCGTCTCCATCTCGTGATGGTTGTCGGTGCCGAGGGTGAGCAGGCGCAGGTAGTCGCAGAGGAAGACGAGGGCGTGATGGTTGCCGTAGAACAGCGGGAAGCGCTGGAAGAGCGAGCTCTCCTCCGGCTTCTCGACATGCTGCTCGAGGGCGAGCGCGCCCTTGGTCTTCGCCAGCTTGAACACGGAATAGAGCAGGCTCAGCAGCTCCAGGTAGGCGTTCTTATCGTACTTCTCCGCCTTGAGGAGCGCGCCGATGGCGCTCCCCGCCGCCTTCAGAACCGGCAGGCGGTTCGAGGTGATGAAGGCGCCGATCGCCGCGCCGGCGATGATCATGAACTCGAACGGCTGCCAGAGAACGGGAATATGACCGCCGTTCAGGGCGTAGCCGCCGATCACGCTCATCAGCACGATGCCGGAACCGATCAACAGAAACATGAGGTGCGGGCTGCCCCTGATGCGAGAAACAAAGCACGGTGGCGCAAGTGCGTTAAGATCTGGTTTAGCTTCTCTCTCCAAAGGTTTACGGGTGTCCTTACCTCCTGGCATCGGCCCTTTGGCTGCGTTAAGAGGGGCCAGATATTGCTGTCCTCTAAGGGGTGCCCACATCATGTCGGTTGATCCGAGCGCCTTCCGCGCAACTTTAGGTCACTTCGCCACCGGCATCGCCGTCGCCGCCACCAGAAATCCACAGGGCAAGCCCATGGGGGTCACGGTGAATTCCCTGACCTCGGTATCCCTGGACCCGCCCCTGGTGCTGTTCTGCCTGGAGCGTGCGGCGAAAAGCCACGCGGCTTTCACCGCCAGCGGCTGCTTTGCCCTCTCGGTACTGGGGGAGGGACAGCAGCATCTCTCGCGCGGATTCGCCGCCGCGCCGGAGAGCCACTGGGACGAGATCGAGCCGGAGGTGCGGACCAGCGGCGCGCCCATCATCAAGGGGGCGCTCGCCTGGATCGACTGCAAGACCGAGGCGATCCACCGGGCGGGCGATCACGACATCCTCGTCGGACGCGTGGTGGCGCTGGGCCATGCACGCCAGGGCAGGCCGCTGCTCTACTGGCGCGGCCGCTACCGTCACCTCGACGCCGACGCCTGAGCGCGGCGGCGCTCAGAGGTCGTCGAGCGCGGTGCTGGACAGAAGGCGCGTCGGGTAGCCGGCCTTGCCCATCGCCTCGATGAGCTCGCTCACATGGGCGCGGTTGCGTGTCTCGACGACGGCGTCGAGCTCGGCGCGCTTCACCGGCACGTCCTGGAAGAGGCGCTGATGATAGATCTCGACGATGTTGGCGCCGGCGTCGCCGATGACGCGCGTCAGCCGGGCCAGCGTGCCCGGCTGGTCGGTGATCTCCGCCCGGAGCCGCACCAGCCGGCCGGTGCGCACCAGGCCGCGCATCAGGATCGAGGAGAGGAGGCGCGCATCGATGTTGCCGCCGGTGACCAGGAGCCCCACGGATTTGCGGCGGAAGCGCTTGGGGTGCGCGAGGAGCGCCGCCAGCCCGACGGCGGCGGCGCCTTCCACCACCAGCCGCTGGCTCTCGACGAAGGCGGTGACCGCGCGCTCCACCGCGTCCTCGTCCACCACCAGGATGTCGTCGACGAGCGCGCGGGTGATCGCGGCGGTGATCCGGCCCGGCTCCTTCACCGCGATGCCCTCGGCGAGCGTCTCGCCGCCGCTCGGTTTCGGGCCGCGGCCCAGCGCGTGCCGCATCGAGGCGTAGCCCGCGACCTCGACGCCGATCACCGCGATCCCCGGCTTCATCGCCGTCGCCGCGACCGCGACGCCGGAGATCAGCCCGCCGCCGCCGATCGGCACCAGCAGCACGTCGAGCTCGGGCGCATCGCTCAGCATTTCCAGCGCCGCGGTGCCCTGACCGGCGATGATGTGGGGATCGTCGTAGGGATGCACGAAGGTGAGCTTGCGCGCGGCGGCGATCTCGAGCGCGGCCTTGCGCGCCTCGCCGACGTCGGCGCCGCGCAGCACCACCGTGGCGCCCAGGCTCTCGGTGCGCGCCACCTTGGTGAAGGGGGTGGCCTCCGGCATGACGTTGGTGGCGGGAATGCCGAGCCGGCGCGCATGGTAGGCGACGCCCTGCGCGTGGTTGCCGGCGGACATCGCGATGACGCCGGCCTTGCGCTCGGCGCGGCTGAGCCCCGCCAGCTTCACATAGGCGCCGCGCTCCTTGAAGGATCCCGTCGGGTGCAGCGTCTCCAACTTGAGGTGGACGCTGGCGCCGGCAAGCTCCGAGAGCGCGACGCTGGCGATCGTCGGCGTCCGCATGACAGCGCCCTCGAGGCGCGCGGCCGCGGCCCGCACATCGTCGATGCCGACGGGAAGCCGGCGCCGTCGCGCCGTCATGGCGGGTGTTCGGCGCTGCGCGCCGTCATGGCCGGTTTTCGGCGCTGCGCGCCGTCATGGCGGGCTCAGGCTCTCGACCGCCGCCGGCTCGCGGTCGCCGATCGTCAGCAGGTCGCCGTCGCGCCAGGGTCGCAGCAGATCGTCGTAGTTGGGCGACAGCGGATTGCCGGATTGGCCCGGCACGACGATGAAATGCGCGTTGGCGGGGTCCGACATGTCGACCACCATCCGCAGGCCCGGCCCCAGCACATCCTGGTAGGGCGCCGCCGAGTTGCGGATCGCGGT
>DATKPX010000002.1:0-10467 GCA_035523855.1 Allostellaceae bacterium | reverse complement strand
TAGACGCCGGTGCGCGCCTGGGCGCTGAGCTTGGCGAAGGAGACCGGCGACACCGTGCGGATCTCGACGCCGGTATCCCTGGTGAAGGGCTCGAAGAGGTTCTTGATCGCGCTCCGCTCCCAGCCGCCGCCCCAGGTGTTGACGTAGAGCACCTCGCCCGCCCGCGAGCGGCGGACGAAGGGCGCCGCGACGAGGCCGGTCGCTGCCACCACTCCGAGCGCGGCGCGGCGCGTGATCCGTCCGCCGCCCTTCCATTCCTTCGACATCTCTGCTCTCCCTGTTCCTGCTTGCTCAGTTGCCGCGATCCGGCGTGAAGGACGCCTCGTAGACGCGGAGCCAGTTGCGGCTGGCGATCTTCTCCACTTCCGCCGCGGCGAAGCCGGTGCGACGCAGCCCCTCCGGTATCTCCTTCAGGTTGCGCACGTCCTTGAACCAGTCGGCGGGCGGCACCTTGCCGGGCCGCGCCGCCGAGCCCGCGCCGAGATCGACGCCGCGGGTCCAGCGCCCCATGCGCATCCAGTTGAGGTCGACGATGGTGTTGTTGTGGCTGCGGTCGGTGCCGATGCCCACATGATCGATGCCGACGAGGTCCACCGTGCGCGCCACCATCTCGCACCACTTGTCGACCGAGCTGCAATAGTAGTCGCCGGTGATGTTGCGATAGGCGGCGCAGCCGATGACGCCGCCATTGTCCTTGAGCGCGCGCAGCACGTCGTCGGTCTTGTTGCGCTTGTGCTTGAAGAGCGAGTCCGCGTTGGCGTGGCTGATCGCCACCGGCTTCAGCGAGTGCTTGATCGCGTCGAGCGTGGTGCGGTTTCCCACATGGGAGAGGTCCACCAGCACGCCGGCGCGGTTCATCTCGCGGATCACCTCGCGCCCGAAGCGGGCGAGGCCGGAATCCTCGGTCTCGTAGCAGCTGCCGCCGAGCTCGTTCTGGTTGTTGTAGGTGAGCTGGATGACGCGGACGCCGAGATCGGCGAAAAGCTCGACGAAGCGGATCCTGCCCTCCAGCAGCGTCGCGTTCTGGAAGCCCAGCACCAGCGCCAGCTTGCCGGCGGCGTTCGCCGCCGTGATCTCCGCGACGCTGGTCGCGATTGCCACCGCGTCGCTGTTCTCGCGCGCGAGGTCGCGCCACCAGGCGATGCGGTCGAGGGATTCGACCGTGCCCTCCCAGAAGCCGAGCGTCACCGTGACGCAGCCGACATCGCCTTCGCGCAGCTGCTGGAAGACGTCGCGATCAAAATGGCCGCATTGCAGCGCGTCGACGATCATTTCCGGGCTCCCCTCTCTTCATTGGACTGGCGCTGGGCGGCGGCGGGCGGCGTCTCGAGGCCGATCTCGCCGCGCGCCAGCATCTCGATGTCGGTGTCGTCGTCGAGGTCGCTGCGGCCGATGATGCGGCCGCTCGCCTCGACGATCATCGGCCCCGCATGCCGGCGCGAGGCGACGGAATCCGGCGTCAGCGAGCGGTTCGAGAGGTGATAGAGCTCCCACCAGAACGCGGCCTCGACGGGCAGGCCCGCGCGGCCGATGCGGTCGAGCACGGGATCGGTCTCAGCCGCGGGCTGCGCCGGCGGGCTGGCGATGATGACCGCGGCGCCGCCGATGCCCGCCAGGATGGGACGCCAGGGGAGCGCCGGCTCCTCCTCGGCATCGATGGCGAGATCGGGCGGTGCGGCGTTCGTCGCGACGACGGTATCGACGCCGTGGCGGCGCGCCGGCGCCGGCAGAACCTGCAGCTCAGCGACGTCCTCGACGTTCGTCACCACGACGATGCCGAGGCCGGCGCTCCGGCAGCGCGCCACCGCAAGATCGAGGACCGCCGGCGCCACCACCCAGGCATGCTCGCCGGCGGCATCGAGCAGCAGAGTCCGGCCCGCCTCGCGCTCGATCCTCGCCGCCTGCGGCCGCGCCGCTTTGAGTGCGTCGAACCGGTCGCGCAGCAGGCGGAGGCCGCCGAGCCCCAGGGCCTCGGAGGTGAGCACGGCATCGCGCACCGCCGGCGCCAGCCCCGCCGGCACGCCGGTCAGCAACAGGATGCGCTCCACCACCAGCCGCCCCTCGCGCAGCGAGATGGCGAGCGACCCCGTCGCATCCGCGCCCATTCCCGTCATCGCGCGGGCTCCGGCGGATAGAACCAGTCGGGATCGGCGCCGGCGGCGATCTCCTCCGGCAGCGGGGCGCCGTGGAAGAGCACGCCGCGCAGGTTGCGGTTGAGGAAGTCGCGCGTCTTGTCGATGCCGTGGATCGCCACGTTGACGAGCCGCACGAGGTGGATCGGCACGAACTCCTCCCCCATGATGTTCATGTGCGGCGAGTGGTAGCGCAGCGCCCGCAGCGTCTGCACGCGCGCCACGAAGCTGCGGTATTCCGGATGCGCCAGCAGGAAGCGGGCGGTGCTCTCGCGCGGCGCGCGCTCCGCCAGGGCGGCGTCGAGGTCCTGCACCAGCCGCGGCAGGTCGAGACCGAGATTGATCGCCCAGGGCACTTCCTCGCGCGGGCCGCGGCGGGGCTCCTCGGCGGTGACCGACTTGTACCAGATGTAGCGCCGCGTGCTCTCGCCGGCGAGATCGAGGGCGAAGGCCCAGGCATAGTGCTGGCGCAGCAGGGCGCGGAGCTCGTCGACGGTCATCTCCGGCGTGGTGTGGAACTCCTCCTCGACGCTGATGTTGTCGGCGAGGCGGTCGACCAGCTCCGGCACCAGCTCGATCAGCAGCGAGTGCAGCGTCTCCAGGGTCTCCGGCGCGATCCGATCCTCGAAGGCATCCGCCAGCGCCGCCAGCGGATAGCTGGGCGCGGCGCCCGCGAGACGGCCGCCGCGGTAGAGCTCCTCCACCGCCGCGCGGAGCAGCGCCAGCTCGCCGGCGATCTGGCGGCTGGGCGCGAAGGCCTCGTAGATCATGCGGTCCTCGCGGCGGAAGGCGATGGCGCGGTCGAGGAGGCGCAGCAGATGCAGGAGCCGCGGATCGCCGGCGGCGAGCTTGAGCGACTTGGCGGCCGCCAGCGCGGTCTCGAAGGCGGAGAGCCAGCGGTCCACCAGGTGCGGGTGGTTGTTGACGTAGAGAATGAGCCCGAGCGCCGAGCCGTTGCCGACGCCGAGGAAGCGGCGGATGTCGGGCGCGAGCGCCACCGCGGTGGCGGGCGCGCGCTGCCGGGCCAGGTGATCGGCGACGTCGGCGGCGAACTCGCGCATCATGTAGGCGCAGAGCATCTGGGCGGCGAGCGGCCTTCGCAGCGGGTGATCCGCCTCCAGCGCCCGGAAGCTGCGGGTGCCGAAGGTGCCGTTGCCGTCGAGGCCGGTGTTGCGCATGAGGTAGCAGGCCTGCCCCAGCGTCGCGAGATCGGGCTGCCGGCCCGCCGCCAGGCTCTCGAGCGCATGGTCGAAGACCCGCATGCTGCGGTTGGAGCGGCACCAGATGAGAGTGCGCGCCGGCGCGCGGCCGGCGTAGAGCTTCGGCAGCTCGCGCTTTGTCTGCTCGATCTCCTCGGCGCTGGCCGGCCCCTCGATCAGCGCCGCCATCATGTCCCAGACGCGGCCGATGATGCGGCCGGTGCGGCCGGCGCGCTTCGGCTCGAAGGAGAACACGGGAAAATCGAACACCGCGCCGCCGGCCTCGATGCGATAGAGCGCGGTGCCGCGCGCCTCGCCGTCGATCTCGAAGCGGATGCGGCGGATCTTCCAGCGCTCGCGGATCGCCTGCGCCATCAGGGTGCGCGACGCGCTGAGCCGGCTCGGCTGCAGCGCCGCGAGCCGTTCCGGCCGCAGCAGGAAATCCGGCTCGCGCGGCCGCGGCGCGGCGGCGCCGGCGAGCGCTGCGTCGAGCGTCATGCCTGGTGTCCTCGGATGAAGGCGTTGATCCGCTCGGCGGTGCGCGTCAGCGCCTCCCGGTGCTTGACGACATCGAAGCGCGGCAGCGGACCCACCAGGGTCAGCGCCGCGATGCAGCGGTCGCGCGGATCGAAGATCGGCGCGCCGATCGCGCGGATGCCCGGCATGCTCTCGCCGCTGGAGGTGACGAAGCGCTTGGCGCGCGCCTCCGCCATCACCGCCGCCGGCGGCAGCACCGCGCCCAGCTGGCGCAGCCGCTCGAGCTGATAGGGCGCGGCGAAGGCGGCGAGGATGCGGCCAGAGGCGGAATGCTCGAGCGAGAGCGCGGCGCCGACGCGGAGCTCGGCGCGCAGCACGCCGCCGGATTCGACGCGCTGCACGATGCAGGGCTGCGCGCCGTCGAGCACGGCGAGCGACGCGGTCTCGCCGGTTTCGCGCATGAGCTCGTGCAGGAACGGCACCATGCGGTCGCCGAAGCTCGCCTGCTCCAGCGCGGCGTTGCCGATGCGCGTCGCGTGGAGCGTGAGGCGGAAGCTGCCGTCCTCGATCTGCTCGACCCAGCCGGCGCGCACCAGGGTGACGAGCTTCTGATAGGCGGAGCCGCGCCCCATGCCCATCCGCCGCGCGAGATCGGCGAGCCGCACGCTGCCGCGCGCCTCCGCCAGCGCCTCGAGCACGCCGAAGGTCTTGAGCACGGAGCTGAGGGGACGGACGCCGGCAGCCGCCTGGGCCATGTCTTCTAATAGAAGATGCTGTCTACTATTAAAATCACTCTAGTCGGATGCGCCGCCAGCGCAAGGACGGAAATGCGAGGCGCCGGAAAATGCGGGGGCCGCTTCGCACAGGCGGCGCGGGATTTCGAGAGCACCGATCCCGGAGCGGGTCCGGCATGGAGCGCAAGCGTCGCGAGCTCGATACCGAAATTGATCACGCGACCGCCAGCGCTGCGGCAGCGGCGCCACACTCACGCGCGGATTTTTTTGGTCACGCGCGATTCGCCGCGCATCGGGCACATTTCTGCGCCGACATGCCCTATCACCTCGCGGAAATTGGCGCTGAAATATGGCGACGACATCAAAGCTCCGAGCGAGCGATAGAATTATCCGCGGCTTAGCCGAGCCGCAGCGCCGCGAGCGCTCTCCCAAAAAAACCGCAATTCTCGGCTGAGCTTCGCATTCCCAGGAGCGTCGCGTGAGCATCATCCAAAAGGGCGGAGATGAAGAAGGCACGACGAAGATGAAGTTCGAAAACCTGCCTCTCGCGGGCGCCTATCAGATCCACCTCGAGCCGCGGCACGACGGTCGCGGCTTCTTCGCGCGCAGCTGGTGCGTGGACACTTTCGCCGAGAACGGCATCGATTTCGATTTCGTGCAGGCGAATTTCTCGCGCACGCGGCAGCGCGGCACGATTCGCGGCATGCATTTTCAGCGCGACCCGTTTCCCGATGCGAAGGTCGTGCGCTGCACGCAGGGCCGCATCTTCGAGGTGATCGCCGACATCCGTCCGGACTCGCCGACCTTCGGCCGCTGGTGGTCGACGATCCTCGGCGAGGACACCTTCACCATGGTCCATGTGCCGGCGGGATGCGCGCAGGGCTTCCAGTCCCTCACCGGCAACGTGGTGGTCGAGTATTTCATGAGCGAGCGGTTCCGCCCCGCCTACTATGGCGGCTTCCGCCATGACGATCCCCTGATGGGGATCCAGTGGCCGCTGCCGGTCACCACGATCTCGGCGCAGGACATGAACTGGCCGCCGCTGCAGCCGCTGCGGACCGAGCTTCCCTTCCCCACTCCGCAGCGCGTGGAGACGGTGGCGAGCGCGACCGGCGTCGCCGGTTAACCTTCCGCGGTGGCGCGGACCGACGGCCGCGTCCGCCAGCGCTCGTAGAGCACCACCAGCTTCGGATGGTCGCGCCACTGGATGACGCCGCGCGTCTCCGCGTAGTCGAGCGGGCAGATCAGCGCGATGTCCATCACCGAGAAGAACCCCGGCCAGAAGCCTTCGCCGGTCGCCTGCTTCTCGAGCCAGTCGAGGCAGGCGCGGAGCCGCGCCTCCTGGCGCGCCATGTAGCGCGAGCTCTCGCCGGTGACGCCCTCGCCGCGGAAATGCTTGGTGTTCACCACCGTGTCGGCGAAGGCGTTGATGGTCGCGAGGGTCTTGCGATCGCGCCAGTGCGCGTCCGGCCGAGTCAGCCGCGCGGCGAAGGGCGGCGCGCCGGCCGCCTCCGGCGCCGGATAGCGCTCGAGCAGGAACTCGATGATGAGGTCCGAGCCGAAGAGGAGCTCCTCGCCGTCGCGCAGCACCGGCAGTGCCAGCGCCGGATTGAGAGACGCGAGCTCCTCGGGCGGACGCAGGCCCGGGCGGATGTCCTCGTCGTAAGACAGGCCCATCTCCGCAAGGACAATGCGCACCTTGCGGGCGAAGGGCGAGCCGGCGCCGCTGAAGATCAGGGTTCGCATCGGCGCCTCATTCTTCCTCGCCCGAGTCGCGCAGGATGCATGCGGCGACCAGCGACTGCAGCCGCCAGAGGTGCGGATCGCGGATACCGAGCGCCTCCAGACGCGAGACGGTCTCGCAGAGATACTCCGCGCAGGAGCCCCAGACGCCCGCGGCGCGCGCCACCATGGCCGCGGTCTCCTCGAGGGCGAGCCCGCCGAGATAGGATTGGCCGCCCGGATTGGCCGTGAAGGCGAGCGCGCGGATCGCGCCGCCCTCGGTCTCGACGTCGACCCAGCGTGGAAGCTGATTGACCGGCTTGACGCCGAGCTCGCGCCGCCAGAGCGCGCGCAGCGTCGGCGCCCGCCCCTCGGCCGGCAGCCGACAGGCGACGCCGCGGCAGTCGCCGCCCGGCTCCAGCGCCAGCATCAGGCCGGGACAATCGGGCGTGCCGCGCCAGCGCAGCGTCTTCAGGCAGAACGAGCGATGCCAGCCGCGGAGGAGGCCGATGCGCCGCTCCGCCGGCGCGAAGCCCGGATTCCAGATCAGCGAGCCCGCGGCGAAGACCCAGATCTCGCCGTCATCAGGCCGCCCGGACAGAGTCGCGTCGATCGAGGCCTGGTACTCGGCATCGGTCAGATAGGCAAAGCCGCTGCCGGGTCCGGGGTCACGCACCGCGCGCCGCACACGCGCGCACAGCGACGGCGTTAGGCGCGGCTCCGTGTCGTTGGCGGCAATATTCGATCGGCCGTTCATGAGCGGCGGAACTCTCCCGCCGCCGGGAGTGTCGAGCAAGCAACCACTGCGCCGTCACCGATTGGTCACCGCGGACCCATTTGTGACATCTTCAGCCGTCGAGAGAGTGGATCCGGCGCAGCTGCGGGAAGAGCCGCATCCAGGCGAGCGCCACCAGCACGGTGCCGATGCCGCCGATCAGCACCGCCGGCACCGCGCCGAAAAGCGCCGCGGTGAGACCGGACTCGAACTCGCCGAGCTGGTTCGAGGTGCCGACGAAGAGATAGTTGACCGCGCTCACCCGGCCGCGCATCTCGTCCGGCGTCTGCAGCTGCACCAGGGCGAAGCGGATCACCACGCTGACGACGTCGGCGGCGCCGAGCAGCGCCAGCGCCGCCAGCGAGAGCCGGAGATCGGTCGAGAGGCCGAACAGCACGGTCGCAAGCCCAAAGGTGATGACCGCGGCGAAGAGGGTGGGTCCGACGCGGCGCTCCATCGGATTGCGGCCGAGCACCACCGACATGGCGAGCGCGCCGACCGCCGGCGCGGCGCGCAGCAGTCCGAGACCCCAGGGACCGGTGCCGAGGATGTCGCGGGCATAGATCGGCAGCAGCGCGGTGGCGCCGCCCAGGAGCACGGCGAAGAGATCGAGGGAGATGACGCCCAGCAGCACCGGCCGCAGGCGGATGAAGACGATGCCGGAGAAGATCGAGGCCAGCGTGACCGGCTCGCGCGGCCGCGTCGCCGCGACGATGCGGATCAGCGAGGCGCAGAGCGCGGCAAGCAGAAACATCGCCGCCGCGGTCGCGAAGGCGGCGGTCGCGCCCGCCGCATAGAGCAGGCCGCCGATCGCCGGGCCGACGATCTGCGCCGTCTGGTTCGCCGAGGCGGACCAGGCGGTGGCGCGCTGCAGCGCCGACCGCGGCACCAGGCCCGGCACCAGCGCCGCCATGGTCGGCCCCTCGAAGGCGCGCGCCGCGCCCACCACCACCAGCAGCGCCAGGATGCCATCGCGGTCGAGCCAGCCGCCGAGGGTGCCGATGGTGAGCGTCGTCGCGGTCAGCGCCTCGATGGCCTGGCAGATGGCGGCGACGCGCCGGCGGTCGTAGCGGTCGGCCACCTGTCCCACCACCAGGGTCAGCGCCACCATGGGCAGGAACTGCGCGAGGCCGACCAGGCCCAGCGCGAAGGCGCTGTCGGTGAGCGCGTAGATCGTCCAGCCCACCGCCACCGCCTGGATCTGGAAGGCGACGGTGGAGAGTACGCGGGAGCACCAGAACAGCGCGAATGGCGCCTGGCCGAGCAGCGGCCGACTTGGGTCGCCCTCCGCGTCGCTCACGGCGTCACTTCCCCGTCCGTGCGCGCTTCAGCAGCCGCTCGATCTCGCCCACCACGCCGCGCCGGAAGGTCAGCACGCAGAGCACGAAGATGCTGCCCTCGATGATGGTGATCCAGGAGCCGAAGGGCGCGAGGTAGTTCTCCATGGTGACGGTGATGAAGGCGCCGACCACCGGGCCCACGGCGGTGCCGAGGCCGCCCAGCAGCGTCATCAGCACCACCTCGCCCGAGGTCTGCCACTGCACGTCGGTGAGCGAGGCGAGCTGGAACACCAGCGCCTTGGTCGAGCCCGCGAGGCCGGAGAGCGCGGCGGAGAGCACGAAGGCGAGGAGCTTGTAGCGCTCGGTCTTGTACCCCAACGAGATCGCGCGCGGCTCGTTCTCGCGGATCGCCTTCAGCACCTGGCCGAAGGGCGAGTGGATGCTGCGGTAGATGACGAAGAACCCCAGCAGGAACACGCCCAGCACGAAATAATACATGGTCAGCGTGCCGTTAAGGTCGATCAAGCCCAGGAAATGGCCGCGCGGCACCGCCTGGATGCCGTCCTCGCCGTGGGTGAAGGGAACCTGGAGGGCGAAGAAATAGACCATCTGCGCCAGCGCCAGCGTCACCATGGCGAAATAGATGCCCTGGCGGCGGATCGCGAGCCAGCCGAAGAGCAGGCCCATCAGCGCGGCGACGGCGGTGCCGGCGAGCAGGCTGAGCTCGGGCGGCAGCCCCCAGACCTTGGCGGCGTGCGCGGTGACATAGGCGGCGGCGCCCATGAAGGCGGCGTGGCCGAAGGAGAGCAGACCCACATAGCCGATCAGCAGATTGAAGGCGCAGGCGAAGAGCGCGAAGCAGAGCGCCTTCATCAGGAAGACGGGATAGAGCACCAGCGGTGCCACCAGGCCGAGCCCGATCAGCACCGCCGCGATCACCAGCGCGCGGCCGGACTCGCGGCCGCGTGCCGCCGCGCCCGCCGCGGTTGCCGTCGCCGTGCTCATCAGGCCGCCTTGCCGAAGAGGCCAGCCGGCTTCACCAGCAGCACGATCGCCATGATGACGAAGATCACGGTGTTGGACGCCTCGGGATAGAAGACTTTGGTGAGGCCCTCGATCACGCCCAGCAGGAATCCGCTCGCCACCGCGCCGAGGATCGAGCCCATGCCGCCGATCACCACCACGGCGAAGACGACGACGATGAGGTTCGAGCCCATGAGCGGGCTCACCTGGTAGATCGGCGCCGCCATCACCCCGGCGAGCGCCGCCAGCGCGACGCCGAAGCCGTAGGTGAGGGTGACCATGCGCGGCACGTTGATGCCGAAGGCCTGCACCAGCGTCGGGTTCTCGGTGGCGGCGCGGAGATAAGCGCCGAGCTTGGTGCGCTCGATGATGAACCAGGTGCCGAGGCAGACGATGAGCGAGGCGACGATCACCCAGCCGCGATAATTCGGCAGGAACATGAATCCCAGGTTGCGCGCGCCCTGCAGCGCGTCCGGTATCGCGTAGGGCTGGCCGGAGGAGCCGTACTGGTTGCGGAAGAGCCCGTCGATGATGAGCGAGAGGCCGAAAGTGAGCAGCAGCCCATAGAGATGGTCGAGTCGGTAGACCCAGCGCAGGAAGAGCCGCTCGATCGCCATGCCGACAACGCCCACCACCAGCGGCGCGATGATCAGCGACGGCCAGTAGCCGATGCCGAGATAGTTGAGCGCGAGATAGGCGCAGAACGCGCCCATCATGTACTGCGAGCCGTGGGTGAAGTTGATGATGTTGAGCAGGCCGAAGATCACCGCGAGGCCGAGGCTCAGCATGGCGTAGAAGGCGCCATTGATGAGCCCGATCAGCAGCTGCGCGAACAGCGCCGGCGTCGGCGGGATGCTGATGTGGATCCAGTCCAGCATCAGGCGTGACCCGCCCCGCTGAGCGTCTTGGCCCACCCCCCACCCCAGCCCTCCCCCTCAAGGGGGGAGGGGGGTGAGCCCCAAGCTCCCAGGCGCAGGGACATCAGCCCTTCACCAGCGGGCAGCCGCCTTCGTTCATCGGACGGAACGCCTGGTCGGCCGGGATCGTCTGGCGGACCTTCATCAGGTCCCATTCGCCCTTCGACTCCTCCGGCTTCTTGACTTCCATGAGATAGGCCGGGTGGAG
>DATKPX010000001.1:0-7417 GCA_035523855.1 Allostellaceae bacterium | reverse complement strand
CAGCGTGCCGGCGAGATCATCCGCCGCCTGCGCGCCTTCGTCGCCACCGGTGAAGTGCGGCGCCAGGCGGAGCGCATCGCCGGCGTCGTCGACGATGCCGTCGCCCTGGCACTGGTCGGCACCGCCCAGCGCTTGCTCAAGCCGGAGATCGTTGTCGGCCAGGATCTGCCGGCGGTGCTGATCGACCCCGTGCAGATTCAGCAGGTGCTGGTGAACCTGATCCGCAACGCCGTCGATGCCATGGAGATCTCCAAGCGTCACCACTTGGCGATCGCCGCGCGGGTGGTCGATGGCGGGATGGTGGAGGTCAGCGTCGCCGACAGCGGACTGGGCCTCGCCGAGGAGGTGGCGAGCCGTTTGTTCCAGCCCTTCACCACCACCAAGGTGGGCGGCATGGGCGTCGGGCTGTCGATCTGCCGCACCATCGTCCAGGCCCATGGCGGCTCGATCTGGACCGAAGCCAATCCTGAGGGTGGCACCATCTTCCGATTCACCATCCCGATCGCGCCGGCGGCGCCGGCGGCGAAAGCCGTCACATCCTGAAGCCTCTGGCCGCCGCAGGGCGAGCCGTGCTCCACTGACGCAAACCGGCAGCCAGGGAGGCGGTGATGCGCGGCGTGGTCTTCGCGGGCGAGCGGAAGCTGGATCTCATGGAATTCCCCGACCCCGCGCCCGGACCGGGCGAGGTCGTGGTGCAGATCAAAGCCTCCGGCATGTGCGGCAGCGATCTCAAGGTCTATCGCGCCGCCAAGAACGCGAGCCAGTCGCTCGGCCTCGGCGCCGCCTCCGGGCCGGTGATCGCCGGGCACGAGCCCTGCGGCGTCGTCGCCGCGGTCGGCCCCGGCGTCGATCCGCATCTGGCGCCGATCGGCGCCCGGGTGATGGTGCATCACTACAAGGGCTGTGGCGTCTGCGAGCACTGCCGCACCGGCTGGGCGCAGCTCTGCGCCGCCGGCATCGTAGTCTATGGCGTCACCGGCCATGGCGGTCACGCGACCTATATGAAGGTGCCGGCCTTCACGCTGGTGTCGCTGCCCGAGGAGCTCTCCTTCGAGACCGGCGCGGCGATCTCCTGCGGCACCGGCACCGCCTATGGCGCGCTCCGGCGGATGAACCTCTCCGGCCGCGACACGATCGCGATCTTCGGCCAGGGCCCGGTGGGCCTCTCGGCGACGCAGCTCGCCGTCGCCATGGGCGCGCGGGTGATCGCGCTCGATCCCAGTCCTGAGCGCCTGGCGCGGGCGAAGGAGTTCGGCGCCGACGCGGTCGTCGATCCCGGCAGCAACGATCCCGTCGCGGCGATCAGGGAGCTGACGCACGGGCTGGGCGCCGAGCGCAGCCTCGACACCTCGGGCGCGCCGGCCGGCCGTCTCGCCGCCGTGCAGAGCACCCGGACCTGGGGCACTGCCTGCTTCGTCGGCGAGGGCGACACCGTGACCCTCGATGTGAGCCGCGACATGCTGCGCCGGCAGCTCACCCTCATCGGCTCCTGGACCTTCTCCGCCATGGGCCAGGCGGATTGCGCCCGCTTCGTCGCCGACCGCAAGATCGCAGTCGACCACCTCTTCACCCATCGCTGGCGCCTCGACCAGGCGGTGGAGGCCTATCAGCTCTTCGACAGGCAGACGTCCGGCAAGGGCGTCTTCCTGATGTAATCCACCCAGCACAGGAACACCCCATGCACTGGACCGACCGCCGGCGGCGCTTCCGCGCGCTCCTCGCCGGCACCCGCTGCGTTCATCCCGGCTCCGTCTTCGACCCGATTTCGGCGCGGATCGCCGAGGATCTGGGCTTCGAGGTCGGCATGTTCGCGGGCTCGGTCGCCTCGCTGGCGGTGCTGGGGGCCCCCGACCTGATCGTGCTCACGCTCTCCGAGTTCGCCGCGCAGGCCTATCGCATCAATCGCGCCGGCAATCTCGCCCTGTTGGTGGACGCCGATCACGGCTACGGCAACGCGCTCAACGCCAAGCGCACGGTGGAGGAGCTGGAGACCGCCGGCGTCGCGGCGCTCACCATCGAGGACACCGTGCTGCCGCGGCCCTTCGGCGACGGCGCCACGCGCCTGATCTCCATCGAGGAGGGCGTCGGCAAGATGAAGGCGGCGCTCGCCGGCCGGCAGGATCCCCACCTCGTGGTGGTCGGCCGCACCAGCGCGCTCACGGTCAACGGCCTCGAGGACGCGATCGCCCGCGCCCGCGCCTACGAGGCGGCGGGCGTCGATGCCCTGTTCATGCTGGGCGTCAAGACGCGGGCGGAGCTGGAGGCGATTTCCGAGGCGGTCAATATCCCCCTCATCCTCGGCAGCGCCGCGGCGGAGGTGGTGGATCTCGACTACCTCGGCGCCAAGGGCGTGCGCGTCTGCCTGCAGGGGCACCAGCCCTTCATGGCGGCGGTGCAGGCCACCTATGCGACGCTGAAGGCGCTCCGCGACGGGACGCCGCCGGCGAGGCTCGCGGGCCTTGCCGCCGCCGATCTGATGAAGCGCCTCACCCGCGACGACGACTATGCGCGCTGGACGCGGGAATTCCTCGGTTAGTGCTGAGGCGCCGGCGGCAGCTCCGCCGGCACCACGGTAACATCCAGCTTCTGCCCCTGCCGCAGCAGCACCACCGGCACCCGGCGGCCGACGCGCTCCTCGGTCATCAGCCGATGGAGATCGTCGATGTCGCGGATGCCGACGCCGTCGAAAGCGACGATGATGTCGCCGCTTGCGATGCCGGCGCGCTGCGCGGCACCGG
This sequence comes from Allostellaceae bacterium, assembly GCA_035523855.1. Taxonomy (GTDB): domain Bacteria; phylum Pseudomonadota; class Alphaproteobacteria; order ATCC43930; family CGMCC-115725; genus DASZHJ01. Next base: position 4,679 of record DATKPX010000001.1, on the reverse strand, counting down.
TGGCGCCGGTGGACTGCACCAGCACGCCGGACTCCTGCGCCAGGTCGTGGAAGCGTGCCGAGCGCCGCGACAGCGGCACGTTCTGCCCGGCGACGCCGATGAAGCAGCGCTTGACGCGGCCGTCGCGGATGAGCCGGGAGGCCACGAACTCCACGGTGTTGGAGGAGATCGAGAAGCAGATCCCCTGCGCCGCGGCGATGATCGCGGTGTTGATGCCGACCACCTCGCCGGCTGAATTCACCAGCGGGCCGCCGGAGTTGCCGGGATTGAGCGCGGCATCGGTCTGGATCACGCTGTCGATGAGGCGGCCGGAGCGCGCCCGCAGCGAGCGGCCGAGCGCGCTCACCACGCCGGCGGTGACGGTGTGCTGGAATCCCAACGGATTGCCGATGGCGATCGCCAGCTGACCGACGCGCAGCCGGCGCGAATTGCCGAGCCGGGCGAAGGCCGGCACCGGACCGTCCAGGCGCAGCACGGCGAGATCCGTCTCGGGATCGTCGCCCACCACCGTCGCTGTCGAGGTGCGGCCCTCCGTCGAGGTAGCGCGGATGCGCTCGCCGCCGCCGATCACGTGGCTGTTGGTCAGCGCATAGCCGTCCGGCGTGAAGAGCACGCCGGAGCCGCCGCCGGCGGGCCGGCCGCCCTTCTCCACCTGGATGTGCAGCACCGCGGGCGCGACCCGGTCGACGGCGCCGACCACGGCGCGGGAATAGGCGTCGAGGAGACTGTTGTCGTCATCGGGACGCGGCGTATCGCTGCTGGAGACGCCGGCGTCGGAGACACCGACCGGCGTTGCCGCCGGCGAGCCGGGAGAGGGATTGATTGTCATTTGATCTGGTTAGATGGGAAGCCGCACCGGGTGGCTTCAAGAGCCGCCGCCCGTCCCCGCCAGCGGGTGCGCGCCGGAAAGAAAAAGGGCCTTCGAGGGGTTGGCTGCCCTCGAAGGCCTTTGAGTGGTGTCGCCCGTTTGCTCTAACCAGGGGCTACAAGGGAGGAGCGGGCGACACGAGGGAACTTAAGGCCGGCGGCCGCCCGCCGATGTGACGTAGGTCACTCCCGCTCGCTTTTAGTTTGAAGATGCCGGAATCGTTACCGGCGCGGCGAGGTCAGAGGCCGAGCAGCGTCCCGATGCGGCGGCGGATCGCCCACCACTGCGAGCGTCCGACGGTCACCGGCGCCCGCGCGCCAAGCCCGCGCGCCCAGATCGCCTTGATCGGCAGGTTCTTCGCCGCCTCGAGGTCGACGCTGCCGGGCGGCGAGGCGAGATCGACCACCAGCGCGCCCGGGCGCAGCTGTCGCATCATCTCGAGATCGACGATCCGGCTCGGCACCGCGGAGATCAGGATGTCGAGATGGGGCAGCAGCGGACGCAGCCCGTCGAAGTCGGCGGTGGCGACGCCGTAGAGGCTCGCCTGGGCGCGCTGCACGGGATCGCGCGCCACCGCGTGGACGCGGGCGCCGAGCTTGTGCAGGGTGTCGGCGAGCAGGCCGCCGAGCGTGCCCTGGCCCAGCACCGCGATGGTAGAGCCGTGGATCGAGATCTGGGTGTTGGCGATGAGGGTCGCGAGCACGCCCTCAATGACGCTGGGTGCGCGCATCAGCTTGGCTTCGGCGTCATGCTCGTACTCGTGCACCGAATGAGAGAATCTTTTCGCCAGGTGGCGCAGACCCTCGTCGGCCGCGCCCACGAAGATGTGAGCGCCGGGCGCCAGGCCGCCGATGAGCTCGGCGTCGATCCGCGGCGGCGAGGCGAGGCCGGGCGCATAGAGGCAGCCGTCCTTGATGCCGGCGATCGGGAAGAGGGCGACGGCGGCGCCGGCGGCGGCATCCGCGGCGCTGCGGCTCCGCGTCACGCCGGTGATGCCGCGCTCGGGCCAGGGAAAGCCGAAGGCGCGCACCTGGGCGCCAGTCGCCGCCGCGCAGCGGGCGATTTCCTGCTCGCGCTGGTCGCCGCCGATGACGGCGAGAGCGAGCTCGCTCCAATCCTGGATCGGTGTCACGCCATCGCTCTTCCTTCCCCGCCGCGCCTCAATCGGCGAAGCGCGGGATCACCTTCTCACCCACCAGCTCGATCGAGCGCATCACCTCATCGTGTGTCGTGAGGCCGGCCTGGAACATGAACGCCATCTGGTCGACGCCGGCCTCCGCCCAGCGCTCGACCTGGCGACAGACGGTGTCGGGATTGCCGCCGATCGCCATCGCGTCGTCGATCAGCGCGTCGTTGCTGCGGCTGGAGATCTTGTCCACCACCTTGGTGACGCCGCCGGCGGCGGAGCCGAAGCGGTACTTGTTGATTTCGGCGTCGTTGTCGCCGTAATACCAGCGCGCCGCCGAGCAGGCGAGATCGCGCCCCGTGCGGTCGTCGTCATGGCAGCAGGCGATCGCATAGACGCCGACATGCTCGTTGGCGAACCGGCCGACGAATTTTGACTTGTCGCCGCTGCGGATCGCGCTCCGGTAGGCGGCGATCGCGGGTTTGGTCTCGGCGGGCGTGTTGCGGGTGACGCCGATGATGCCGACGCCCTGGCGTCCGGCATACTCATAGGTCTCGAGGTTGGAGGCGGCGACCCAGAGCGGCGGGTGCGGGCGCTGGATCGGCCGCGGCACCACGTGGCGCGCCGGCAGGTCGAAGTGCTTGCCCTTGTAGCCCGGGAAATGCTCGTGCTCGAACATCTTCATGACCGCTTCCATCGCCTCGCGGCCGACCTCGCGGCCGGTCGAGGGATCGAAGCCGAGTCCCTCGACCACATAGGGCGAGGTGCCGCGGCCGGCGCCGAACTCGCAGCGGCCGTTGCTGAGCACGTCCAGCGTCGCGACGCGCTCGGCGATGTAGAAGGGGTTGTGGCAGGGCATCAGGATCACGGCGTAGCCGAGGCGGATCCGGCGGGTGCGCTGGCTGAGCGCCGCCAGCACCATGTCCGGCGTCGAGCTGTGGCCGATCTCGGCGTAGAAGTGCTGCTCGGTGATCCAGAAATAGTCGAAGCCCACCTGCTCGGCGGCAACGGTCTGGTCGAGGGCGTGCCAGAACGCCTCGCGCTCGGTGGTCTCGGTCCATGGCCGCGGTATCTGCAGCTGCGTCATCAATCCGAACTTCATCCGGCAATCCCTTCTGAGGCCCTCCCGGGCGGCATGGACAGAATGCTAGACCCCGGGGCTTTCTTGCGTCCAAGGCATAAGGTGTATAAGTGTTATAAACAGATCGTTCGATGGCGGCGGGGCACTTTCGGTGGAGACGCGCGCGCTGCGCTACTTCCAGACGGTGGCGGAATTCGGCAGCTACAGCCGCGCCTCCGGTTTCCTGCGCATCTCGCAGCCGGCGATCAGCCGGCAGATCCGCAAGCTCGAGGAGGAGGTGGGGAGCGCGCTCTTCAGGCGCCACGGCCACGGCGTCAGCCTCACCGAGGCGGGGCGCATCCTGCTGGAGCGGAGCCAGATCGCGCTCCGCCAGCTCGAGCAGACCAAGGCGGAGATCCGCGGCGGCCGCGCCGGTCCCTCCGGCGTGCTCTCCTTCGCGGTGCCGCCCGCCGCCGGCCATTTCCTGGTGCCGCCGCTGGTGGAGCGTTTCGGCCGCGAGTTCCCCAACGTCTTCCTCAAGGTGATCGGCGGCTTCAGCGGCTATATCCACGAATGGCTGGTGCGCGGCCAGGTCGATCTCGCCTGTGTGCACGATCCGCTGCCGCAGCGCGGCTTCGAGGTGACGCCGCTGGTGCGCGAGCAGGTCTATCTCGTGGGCAAGCCGGGCTCGGCCCGCTTCGGGCGCGATCACGTGCGGATCGACGATCTCGCCGATCTGCCGCTGGTGCTGCCGAGCCGGCCCAACGCGTCGCGCCGCCTGCTCGACAGCTGGATCGCCCAAAAGGGCATCTCCCTCAACATCCGCATGGAGGCGGACGACCACACCGTCATCCGCGCGCTGGTGAAGCAGGGCGCGGGCTTCACCCTCCTGACCCAGGGCGCCATCGCCGACGACCTGCGCCTCAAGGAGGTGCAGGCCTGGCCGATCCGCCCGCGCGCCTATTGGCCGCTGGCGCTGGTGACCTCGGCCAGCACGCCGCGCTCGGAGATCCTCGCGGGCTTCATCGCCGCCGTGCGCAAGGTGAGCCGCGACCTCACCGCCGCCGGCGCCTGGCCGGGAAAGTCGCTGGACCGGGGTTAGTCGAGCACGATCATGTCGCGCGAGTGGCGCGACAGGCGCTCGCAGCCCTTCTCGGTGACGATGACGTTGTCGATGATGCGGGCGCCGATCTTCTCCTCGCCGATGAAGATCGGCGGCTCGATCGAGAGCACCATGCCGGCCTCCAGCACGTCCTTGCTGCCGCCGAACATGTTGACGGGCTCGCCCCAGGCGGGCGGGAAGCCGGGCGCGATGCCGTAGCCGGAAGTGTGGATGCGGTAGCGGTCGAAGCCAGCCTCGCCGATGATCCGCTTCGCTGCCTCGTGCGGCTTGATCGCCGGCACGCCGGCGCGGATCTCCGCCATCATCGCGTCGCCGGCCCGCTGCACGATGCCGTAGATCTCCTTCAAGCGCGCCGACGGCTTGCCGAGGCTGATCTGCCGGCCCATGGTTTTGGTGTAGCGCCGGTAGGCGGCGCCGAACTCCACATTGCCGCTGTCGCCGCGGCGAAGCTTGCGCAGCGTCGGTGCGCCGTGGCTCATGTGCATGCGCTCGCCGCTCACCA